>JAYTBY010000290.1:0-4058 GCA_043736755.1 Planctomycetota bacterium
CTCCTCCGAGCATCCACGAATGCGCGTCGTCGCGGCGCCTAGCCAGAGAGATCCACTTGGCCCGACTTCACACACGAACTTCGCGGACGGGACACTAGCCCGGCGGGTCGCTAGCCCCTCCAAGCAGCGCCAGGGCCGGTTCCTCCCCGGCGTTTTCTCTCGGTTTGTGGCCAGCAGGCGGCCCCGCGCAGTCGATCCTTTCGGATTCGAAGGGTGCTCTGCGCCCACCGACGATGGACTTGAAGGCCCTGATCCTCGCGCTTCGCCCGCACCAGTGGGTCAAGAACGTCTTCGTGCTCGCCGCGCTCGTTTTCGCGCGCGGCTCGGAGGGCGGTCTCTTCCAGGGCCGCATGGACGACGTGCGCCGGACGATGTGGGCGTTCGCCGCATTCTGTCTCGGCGCGAGCGCGATCTATCTCGTCAACGACGTCATGGACCGCGAGTCCGATCGGCGTCACCCGACGAAAAGGAATCGTCCGATCGCAGCGGGACGCGTCAGCGTCGCGCAAGCGCTCGCGCTGGCCGCAGCCTGCTCCGTGTGCGCGATCTTCTTCGGGCTCCATGCGGAGGGCGACCCGTTCCCCGTGTGGCCGATCGTGCTCGGCTACATGTTGCTGAACTTCGCCTACAGCGCGTGGCTCAAGCACGTCGTGCTCGTGGACGCGTTCTGCATCGCCGCCGGGTTTCTCCTGCGCGTGATCGCGGGCGCGCTCGCCGTGCCCGCAGTCATGTCGCACTGGTTGCTCTTGTGCACGATGTTCCTCGCGCTGTTCCTCGCGCTGTGCAAGCGCAAGGCGGAGATCGATCTGCTCGGCGAAGGACGCGGCGAGCACCGCGCGATCTTGCGCGAGTACAACGCGGCCTTCCTCGACCAGATGACGACCGTGCTCGCGGCGTGCACGATCGTCACCTACACGATGTACACGGTCGCCGAAGAGACGGTGCTGAAGTTCGACGGCGACCGGCTCGTCTGGACCGTGCCTTTCGTCGTATTCGGTCTTGGGCGCTACCTGTTCCTCGTGCACACGCAAAAAGGCGGAGGTAGCCCGACGAAGGTGCTCCTCGGGGGCGATCCACTCTTCGCGATCAACACCGCCGGTTGGATTGCGACGGTTGCGTGGGTGGCTTCGCGCGCAGGCTGAACCGGACGGCTCAGCGCGCGGCGATCGCCTCGCGAACGATTCGAGAGCGTTCCGCACGACGTCGCGCGACCTCGGCGGCATCGGGCACCGATTCGGGCGCCGGTTCGAGCGCGCGCCAGCGCTCGGCCAGTGCGACAAACGGTGCCGCGCTCGCGCTGGATCTTGCGCTGATCCAAGCTCCGAGCGCGTGCTCGGCAGCGCCATTGTCGGCCGACGGAGAGGTGAGGCACTCGAGGAGGAACGGCGCCCAAGTGTCACCCTTGCCCAGTGCCACGAGAGCTCCCGCCGCTGCCTGCCGCAAGTCGAGCGGCTCCGCGGGCATCGCGGCCGAGCGCAGCCGTTCGATCGAAGTTTTTCCGCCCAGCGTCGCGAGTGCGCGTGCCGCGGCTGTGCGTCGCTCGAGATCGCGCCCGTCGCGGAGCAGGGCCTCGATCGCCGATGTTGCGGAGCGATCGCCGATCGCTCCGAGTGCCACGGCCGCTTGCGGGCCGAGCCGCGGCTCGTCGAGCGCCGCGATCAGGGATGGAACGGCCGCACGTGCACGTGGCCCGCGCCGCCCGAGCACTTGCGCGGCGTGGAAGCGCGTGTAGACGTCCGTGTCGCTGAGCGCTTCGGCGAGGAGCGGCACGATCCACGGTTCCATTCGCGCGAGTACGAAACGCGCGTCGTCCACGCGACGTAGGTCGAACTCACCCAAGCGCACGATGCGGTCCCAGGCTTCGCGACGCAGCGCGTCACTCGGCGGTCGCGCCGGGATGCGGCCCAGGGAATCGCCCGTAACCCAGGCTGCATACAGCGCATCGCCGCTCTCGAAGCCGCGTTCGGTTGCGATCGCGGCGAGCTGATCCGCTGCTCGAGCGCGCGCGTCTTCGTCGGGCGAAGTGTCGCGCACGACGCGTAATCCATCGAGTCCGGCGAAGTTCCCGTACGAGGCCAGTGCGTTCGCGATCCACACGACGGTGGCGCCATCGGTTTCGTACTTGAGGCGCAGCACGAGTCGCACGACGGCCTCGTCGAGACCGGCGGATTGGATGCGCCACGCGCACTGAGCGCGCACCCACGGCTCGCGATCGGATTCCATGCGCAGCGCGAGTGCATCGATCGAGCTCGGTGTCGCGATCGCGCCCAGTGCTTCCGCGGCCGCGTTGCGCCGCTCTGCTGGTGCACCCGCGTCGGCCAGCACGTTCGCGAGCGCACGCACGCCGCCGTCACCGAGTGCCCTCGCGTCCGCGAGCGCGAGGCGTTGCATGCGCGCATCGGGACTGCCGAGCGCACCCAGGACGGCCTCGATCGCTTCGACGTCTGCTTCGGCCGTCGTCGGCGTCGCACGGACCGCTCGCGACTCCGCCGCGGCGAGCGCCGGTTTCGCGACGGCACGCAGTTCGAAAATGGGCTGCTTCGATGCGGCGGGGCTCTCGGAGTTGCAGCCCGCAGCCAAGCTGCACACGAGGATCGCGAGCGCCCTCACGGACCGACCACCGCGCGGTGGACGAGGCGCGCCTCGTTCTCCGGGTCAGGGTTCGCGGGATCCTTCCAGTAGGGCGAGAGCTTGTAGAAGAGTGCGACTTCGACGCGCTCTCCCGCTGACGGATCCACGATCTCGATCTCCTTCGTCTGATGCGCGGGCAAGAGGGTGTCAACTAGCTCGACCTCATGCCGGTAAGGGCTGCGGAAACGCCACGACCAGCGCCACGGTCCGCTCGCCGTGCCATCCGCGTTCAGCGGCCGCCAGAAAACGTCCGCCGCGCGCGAGCGCTCGTCGGTGGGGAAGTGGTGTCCAGCGCCGACATTCTCGACGCGCGCGAGGATCGAGGCGCCGCGCCGTTCCGCTGTGAGCGTCACCGCCCGTTGCACCATTTCCAAACTGTGACCGCCGTGCATGACGTGATCGCGGCCCTGATTCGGGTCGCCGTTCCTGAAGGGCATGTGGCACTCGATGCAGCCGATGCCC
Source organism: Planctomycetota bacterium (assembly GCA_043736755.1). Classification (GTDB taxonomy): domain Bacteria; phylum Planctomycetota; class UBA1135; order UBA1135; genus JAEUHZ01. Next base: position 3,094 of record JAYTBY010000290.1, read on the forward strand.
TTCTTCGCGTAGTCCGTCTCGCGCCACTGCGTCACCGTCTTGTGCTGATCGTGGCACGGCGTGCAGAACTCGACGCTCGCGAGATCGCGCGTAGCGACAGGACGACACGCGACGTCCTCACGATCCATCGTGCCGGCCATGCGTCCATCGGGCAGTTGGTGGCAGGCGATGCAGTCGACACCCTCGACCCGCCGGCTCTCGCGCGGCAGCACGCGCTTCGCGAGCCCCGTCTCGAGCACCGGTCGCGGCGCATGGCAGTCGATGCAGTCCGTGCTCGCGAAACCGTTCGAGAGTGCCTGCACAGCTGGGTTGACCCACGACTGAGAGTGCTGCGAGCTCGACCACTCCGCGTAGACCCCCGCGTGGCACGCTTGGCACTGGCTCGAGCTCACGAAGGCGACGGCTTCGCCTGCGGCCGGTCGACGTTGGAAAAGGAGGCTCACGCCGAGCACGAGGGCGATCAGCACTGCGGCGCCGAGGACGAATCGGATGCGCGACATGTCAGTGGGCTCCTTCGCGCGCGATGCCGCCCGATTCGAGACGCACGTTGGGGCCCGCGAAAGCGGCGGCTTCGCGCGGATCGTGTGTGGCGTGCAAGGCCGTTAGGCCGCGACGCACGTGGATCGCGCGGATGCGCTGAGCGGGGTCGAGGCGCAGGCGCGCGTCGAGCGGACCGAGAGGTTCGTCCAGGAGGAGCACTCGTGGATCGTGGGCCAATGCGCGGGCGAGCGCCAGACGTCGAGCCCCGCCGCCCGAGAGCTCGCCCGGTCGACGAGCGCCGAGCGGACCGAGTTCGACGAGTTCCAGCCGTTCGCGGGGGCAAAGCCGAGCGGACCTCCGCTACGACCTCCGGATTTCGAAGTGCCACGAGGTCGTGCGCCGCGTCATCGAAAAGGGTGGGCTCTACCCCCACCACGATTCGCGGACCTCGGAACCCGCACATGGTGGAACGAGCGGGTCAGCCG
>JAYTBY010000291.1:0-4057 GCA_043736755.1 Planctomycetota bacterium
CCAGTCGTCGCGAGGGACGCGCCCGATCCGAGCGAGTTCAAGCAACCCTCGTTGTTGCCGGGCGTGCTGTTGTTCGCGCACGGGCAGGCCGTGCCCGAGCCGTCGCCGAAGCAGAACGCGAAGGACGCCGGACCGCCCGCACCGGGGGCGTCGACGTTCGTCGTGCTCGTGCCCGCGATCTTCCAGTGACCGAGCGTCGCGAGGCCCGTCGTCGGGGCCGCATTCGCGTCGAAGCGGAAGCTGAAGGTCGTGCCCCAGCGGATCGCGTTGCCGTTCGGGTTGCCCCCGAAGGTCTGCGCCGCGTTCCAGGTGATCGCGCCACCACTTTGCGTAGCGGCCCAGTCGGTGCCGTCGCGCGTCGTGCTCGCTTCGCCGTCACCCGAGTGGTAGGCGACGTCGTTGAAGCCGATGTTCGAGAGCGTGACGCCCGCGCCGATCGGAACCGAGAACGAGTAGACCGAGCGGTCGTTGTTCAGGTTCTGGACGGCGTACTCGTAGTGGTGCAAGCCGCCGGCGATGGGCGTCGCGCGGAAGCCGACGATGACGAGGCCGTCACCGGGGACCTGGATCTCGCTCAAGGTGACTGCGGCGTCCGCGGCCTTCCAAGCCTTGATCGCGTACTGCGCGCGCTGCGTTGAGCTCGTGAAACCGAAGGTCCACGCCGTGCCCGAACCCGAGACCGTCGCTTCGCGCCACGACTCGTTGTTGTTCTGCTTGCCAGCGAGAGCGTCGTCCGGCGTCACGTAGTGCCCGGTGCCGAAGTAGCGCGTCGTGCCGCCCGTGACCTCGAGGTCCGCAACGTCGACTTGAACGCGACGCGCGACCGAGCCCGCCCAGGTCGGGTTCGCGGGCGGGTAGGTGTAGGCACCCGTGTTCGCGTTGACCTGCCACTTCGGGCCGAGGCCGTTCTGCGAACCGTTACGGCTGGCCGTGTACGGGTCGGAGCACTTGATGCCGAGGTGCGTACCGTCGGTCGACTGGCAACCGGTGCAGCACAGGCCTTGGCTGAGGGCGAAGAAACCGTGCTTCAGCCAGCCCTGGCCGACTTGTTCGAACTGACCGGCACCGTTGACGACCTTGTAGCGGTAGAGCGTCTGCCCGATGACCGGGTGCTGGTTGTTGCTGGAGATCCAGTTCAGCCAGACGTCGCCGATGTTGCAGGACGTCGTGCCGATCGCCAGGGCTTCCGTGGTGCCGACTGCCGCGTAGTTCGCGACCCCGTTCAGGTCGCCGACAATGACGTCGGGGCCGCCCGTTGTCGAAGTCGGCGTGCATTGAGCGGATGCCGTCTCCGAGGTTGCCGCGAGGCCAAGGAAGGCCAGAGCGGCGACAGTCTTGCGCTGCCAATATTTCGTCATGATCGGATGGGTTTGCTAGGGAGTCCGAGAGTGCGACGGCGACGATTCACGCCGCCGGAGAGAGTGACCACAGCGCGCGGACGTGCCATGGAACGTTCGAAGATACAGGGCATCGGGCGGTTCGGGGTGGAAGAATTGCCCCGGCCAACGTGACCCTTGGGTGAAAGGTATCCCGGCTCGAAACAAGGGGTCGGGGGGGCCCTTGGAGACCGATTCCGGCCCCACGATTCCGCCGGATCGTGACGCCGCGCGCCGGCCCCCGAGGTCGCGCGCTACGCGGTCCTCGGAGATGGCGGTCAGGGCGCTCGGGAACCCGGTTCGACGGCCACGGCACAGTGAAGGCCCCCGGATCGGCGCTGTGTCTCCCCCGTCCGGACCGGCAGGATGCGCACGTCGGGGCCGAAGCCCTCCTTGAGTCGCTCGGCCGCGAGCGCGTCGAGCGGTCCGAAGATCCCGCCGTAGACCGGCTGCAGGAACACGTCGCGCAGATGGACGCCGTTCAGCGGATTCAGGCTGCGCGCCTCATCGGACAGACCGGGCACGGCGACGAGCTTCCATCCCAGTCCGCTGAGTGCGGCGGCGACGCGCGTGCGATCCCCTTCGCGGCGGCGCAGCGACGTGAGATAGGCGAAGGAGTCGGTGTCGATGCCGAGTTCCTCCTGGGACGCATCGCGGATCCGCGCGGCGGTCCACAGGTCGAGCGCGAGCAGAAACCGTTGCAGGTTGCCCACACCGGAGTCCTCGGGGCCCGCGGCGAATTTCTGCGCGAAATCGAGCGTGAATCGTCCACCGCTGTGTTGAGCGGCCTGAAAGATCGGCCCGAGTCGTGCGAAGAACTCCGGGTGGCGATCGGAATCGGCGTCCGCGAGCGCCAGCCGCGCGCCCTCGTCGTCGAGCAGCTGCGCACGCTCCAACGCGGCGATCCCACAGCGAATGATCGTGCGCGCCGCAGCGCTCGTGTCGAGGACGAAGGCGACGAGTCCCTCGGGCGTCGCACGCACGCTGACCTCGAGGTCGATGTGGAAGGAAACCGCCGGGAGCACGATGCAACCGTCGACGCCGAACTCCGCGCGGAAGGCAGCCAACACCTCGTCGCGCGTGAGTCCGAGTGCTCGATTCCTAGCGATTTCGGCCTCGCCGACCAGGAGCGAGCGCGTGCCGGTCTTCGGATCACGCACGGCCAGGAGATTTCCGCCTTGGAAAAGGAGTCGCGACGAACGCACCTCGCGCCCACTCTCCGAGAAGCCCTCCAGCGCCAGGCTTTCGGCGGGAACGAAGCGCGAACCGTCTTCACCGCGACTCGCATAGCGCGGCGCGAGCCACACGACGACGCGGCGACCGCCGCTCTCGACGTGACCGGGCTTCGCGGAGTCCTGTGCCCACTGCGCGAGCGGCAGTTGCGACTCGACGAGCGTGATGCGCCCCGCGCGCGACTCGGCCAGCGTGCGCGCCTCGAGCTCGACGGCGGCGAAGTGCTTCGTCTCGACTCCGGCGATGATCTCGGCGTCGGGCAGAGCGCGAGCGAGGTCGCGCAAGATGTCCATCGCGCCGCCCTCGCCGGGACGCGCGTAGTCGGTCGCGCTCGAGATCTGCAGTCGCAGCGCAGCGGCGTCGTGTTCGCCGCATTCCGTCGCGACGCCGAAGCCTCGGATCGTCGGTCGATAGGCGAACGGAAGCGCCGCGATCTGCGCCTCTACCGCGTCGCGTGAGCGTCCGGCTGCGAGCTCGCGCACGACGATGTCGAGCAGTGGCTCGGAACCCGGCGCCGTGAAGCAATCGAGTAAATCCAGCGGAAATCCAGCGCGCGCGAGCCGTTCGCCGGGTGTGCCGCGGGCGACGCCGTCGGGATCCAACTGCGCTAGGGCCGGGACGAGCGTGGCGCGCAGTCCGTCTCGCGCGAGCCCCTCCGCAATGGTGCGCGCCGAGCGTGCATCGACGCCTGGAGCAACGTGCAGGTCGAGTGTTTCGCGGGCGCGATCCAAGATCGGCGCGCGAAAGCCGCGCAGGCTTGGACGCTCGTCGATCGCTGCGCGCCACACGCCAAGCCGATCGGGATCGATCGCGGGACGCAGCACCATGACATCTCCGGCCAGGAGCAGCGCAAGGGTGAGGATCATGACTTGCGCCGCGCGCGTGCTCTCCACGCGAAGAAACCGAGGACTCCAAGAACGCCGAGCGCCAGAAGCGCGAGGACGTCCATCACTTTGCGGAACGGGCTCTTCCCGTCCTGTACGACCGCTTCATATCCGGACACCGCGGGTGCGGCCGCGGCTTCCGCGACGACGATGCGGAAGTGATCCTCGAACGAGCGCCGCAAGATGCGGTCGGAAAGTCTCCGGAGCAGGTCTTCGGGCAGCGCCAAGTCGTCGACGGTTCCCGCGCCCAGCGATTGAGCGCGCACGTTGGCCATGACCTCCTCGAGTTGGCTCGTCGGTTCGGCCTGCTGCGGCGTCGCGAAGAGGACGAGACAGCTCGTGAAGAAGTGCGCGGTCATGGAATCTCAGCCAGTTTGGCCTGGAATCGTCAGCGTTGCACGCAGACTCGTGGCGCGCTGGACGATCTTCGCCCAGCGGATCGCCGTGGGAGTCGCTACTGCGGCTTCCACCACGAGCTGATAGAACCTCCGGGTGACCGAATTCCCCGAGGGCGCCCGGATCGTGCGTCACGGCGCCGTCGATTCGACTTCGGAGCGCGCTTTC
>JAYTBY010000292.1:0-4056 GCA_043736755.1 Planctomycetota bacterium
TTGTGGTTTGGGGTTCCTCGTAACTTCCCCTTCCTACCACTGAGGCAGCGTCAGCTCGACCTCGCGTGGAGGCCGGCCTTCTCATCCCATCTATCCCCCGAGTTGGGGGTGATCCACATGGAGGGGAAGCTCGCCCCCAAGGATCGCGCGGCGGCGGCGCACTATTTCTCCAGGGCGTGCGAGCTCGGGAACTCCGACGGCTGCGCGAATGCGGCGCGGCAGTTCCTCTTCCTGCGCGAGGCCCGCTCGGACCCGACGTGGCGCGCGCTCTCGGGCATCTCGAGCAGGAGTGCGGCCGAAGCACGGAAGGCAGGAGCTGCTTCCTGCTCGGCACCGCCTATGAGTTCGGGCGCGGCCGTCCCCTGGATCGAGCCCGCGCGCTCGCGCTGTACGAAACCGGGTGCGCGCGAGGCAACTTCGAGGCTTGCAAGGCCCTCGCCCGCGTGCGGACGTCCGAAGGCACGGATCGCGGGGACCTCACGAGCACGGTGGCGAGCCTGACCAAGGCTTGCGAGTCGGGCGATGCCGAAAGTTGCCTGTACCTGGCCGCCATCTACCGCACGGACCACGGCGTTCCGTGGGACGACGCGCGGTCGCGCGCGCTCTTGCGCCGAGCGTGCGAGCTCGGATCAGTGCCAGCCTGCGAGGCGTTGAAGCGCCTCGAGAAATGAGCTCCCGCGCGCCGCGCGCCTCGTTCCGTTTCACTCGACCTCACATCCGCTTCACTCGAACTCACATCCGCCTCACCAGCGGACGGTCGTGATCTCGCCCGGGACCAGGCGCAACGGACGCACGGCCTCGGGCTGATCGCCGCCGCTCAGGACCAGCGTCGTCCCATCCTCCGAGACCGCGAACACGGGCGTCAGCCCGCCTTCGATCGCCATCGTGCTCGACGACCACGTGCCGCCGGACTGGAACCGCATCAGCGAGATCGACTGGCCGTCCGCGTCGCGCACTCCGACCAGCGTGAAGCCCGACGTCTCCGGCACACCCTCGACGCGCAGGTGGCAGCGGCGCTTCGCGACGACGCGGATCGGCGTGCGCTCGTCGTGCTCCGCCAACTCGAAGCGGGTGGGCAGGATCGCGTCGCCGTCGAAGTTGAGGTGCGAGTCGCGCCGCGGCACGCCGCGGATCTCGAAGCGGCCCTCGGCGTCCGTCGTGACATCGTCGGAGTTCTCCGACGTCCAGCCCCACTTCGTGCGGAACGTGATCAGGGCGGCGCGCACGCGCACGCCCTCGATGCCCTTGCCGTCGGTGCCGGTCAGCACACCGGTCAGCCGCTCGAACTTCGCGTCGGCGGGGATGACCAGGCGCACGTTGCGGGATCCGGCCGCGATCGGCGCGGACTCGATGCGCACGAGGTCCTCGCCGGAGTGCGCCTGGAGCTTGTAGTCGCGGTCCTGCAGTCCCTCCAGCACGAAGCGGCCCTCGCCGTCGGTCGTCATCCAGAGCGGCGAGCCCTTTCCGGCGCCCTCGGCGCTTTGCGGCGGGATCTGACCTTCGGAGAGCACCACCGGATCGATCGGCTGCACGATCCAGCCCTTGCGTCCGTTTCCTTCGGCGTCGACGACGCGGCCTTCGATCGCGAGCGGCGCGGGACCCAGCACGAGCCGCAGCCCGGTTTGGGGCTCTTTCGCGGTCGCGAGCCGCGCGCCGAAGTCCAGCATTACCGCGGCCTGGTGTCCGCGTTTCACGGCCACCAGGGCTTGCGTGGCGTCGGCCTGCGCCTCCGCGTGGAACGAGAAACGGCCGGCCGCGTCGACGTCGCGGCCCTCCGTGCCGAAGTGCACGCGCGCCCCGGTCCCCGTCGACCCGTCCGTGTGCACGACGACGCCTTCGACGAGCACGCCGCGCGGCGCGGGGGGCGCGAGCTTCAGCTCGAGGTCGAAGCGCGACAGCAGCGGCGAAGCCGTCGTCGCATCGCCGAAGCCCGCCTTCGACGCGGTCAGCAGCGCGGGCGGCGCGATCGGGACGTCGAGCTCGAACGTGCCGTCGGCCGTGGTCTCCACCTGCGAGTTGCGCGGATTCCGCGCGCGGTCGAGGGATTGCGGAATGCGCGCGAAGGCCGTGGCCGGGGCGGTAAGGTCGACCTTGGCGCCCGGCGCGGGTGCGCCGTCGGGATCGACCACGCGGCCACCGATGCGGATGCGCGGGGCCGCGACGACCACGATCTCAGAGAATCCTTCGCGCGCGATCGGCTCCGAGTCGCGCAGCGTGTACCAGTGCTCGTCGGCCACGGTCAGCTCGCGGTCGTCCTCGCCGAGCGGGAACGTCCCGTCGCCGGCGCTGGTCGCGATCGTGCGCTTGGGGTCGTCGCGCGGGGCGATGGCGACGCCAGCGATGGGGACGCCGTCGAGGTCGAGCACGCGACCGGTGATCCGCGGACGCGCCGGCGTCGTGGTCGATGGCGCGGGCGCGGGAACCGGCTCGGCGACGGACTCGGCGCGCTCGCGCACGGCGGAGGAATCGGCGCCCTGCGTGAGTTCGAGAGCCGGTCGCCCGATCTCTACCGATTCATCGTGCCGCGCCGCCGCGACGCTTGCTTCCTGCTCGCGCGGGTTGGCCGGTCCTTGCTGCAGCAACAGGAACGCGGCCGCGATCCCCAGCGCCACCGCGACCAGCACCAGGATCAAGGCGCGCGATCCGCGCGCGCGGTTCGACTGCGTCATGGGATCAGCCCTCCGCCACGGCCACCGCCGCCGCGGTGCCGCCGTCGTGCGTGATCGCGATGTGGATCGACACGATGCCCTTCTCCGCCGCGATCCGCGCCGCCGCGCCGTGCAGGGCGACGCGGCGTGTCGCCCGGCACGAGGTTGCTGGCCACGCTGATGAAGGCGATGTAGCGCCCGTCGGCCGAGATCTGCGTGCGCGAGCTCTCCCGGTTCCCCGGAACGCCGCTCCCCGAGACGCTGATGAGCTCGGTGTTCCCGAGCAGTCGGTCGCGCACGTAGACGTGCGCGAATGTCGGGTTTCCGCTCGGCATGTTCGTGGCGCGGCTCGTGAACGCGACGTAGCGACCATCGGCGGAGATGGACGCCAGATAGCTCGCGCCGTTGGCTTCCGTCGCGCTCGAAGTCAGGCTGACGCGTTCGGTCACCCCAAGCCTCACGTCACGGACGAAGATGTCCAACTCGGCGTTCGTGTCGCTGCCCACGAGGTTCGATGCCTGGCTCGTGAAGGCCACCAAGCTGCCGTCCGCCGAGATCTCGGGACTGCCGGAGAAGCCATTGGGCTGGCCGCCGCCGACCGACAAGCTAAGCCGAATCGTCGACTGCGCGAATGCGAGTCCGCCGAGACTTGCGCAGAGTGCACCGGACAGGAACTGGGTCGAGCGCATGACGCCTCCGAGACAACGAATGGACCCGACGGGAGTCGCCGAGTCGATCACAACCCTACAGGATACTTCGGAGAACGGGCGAGACCGCCGCCGTGTCATGGGGACGCCAATTCGAGTCGCCCACCGGCGGCCGTCGACGTTCAGTCGGTGACGAGCGAATCCGTCTCGCGCGCGATGTCGCCCTTCCACGTCGTGTCGCGGTTGCCGCGCGCGGCGTGCTCGCGCTTCGCGGCGGCTTGGCGCGTGTTCAGGTCGGCGTGCGTGGTGAAGTAGGGCAGGCTGAGGCCGACCATGTCCTTCACGCTCTTGAAGCCCTTACCGCGCACGGCAGCGCACGCGCCCAATCTCCGACGGAAGCCGTGCGTCGCGCGGGAATCAGCGGCGGATCACCGCCGAGGACCGCGGGCCGCAGTGAGACTTCCCACGCGAACCAAGCGCGGTTGTGCGCCTCCGTCGACGACTTCGCGTTGCGGCTCTGACGCAGGAGTCGACTGACCGGGAAGGGCAAGTCGCGCGCGATCACGGATGGGGCGAGCAACCAGGTCTCTTCATGGGAACGGGAGTCAGGACGCCAATGGAGCGGCCGGCGCACTGTCCAGATGACTCGCGTCGGTCGCGGGTCACCCGGCTCGAGCGCTGCGAACTCGCCACGGTGCCCGCCGACGCATGCTCCGTCCAGGGCGAGCGCGGAGCGGCGCCGCGAAGGCCGAGTCCGGGAT
>JAYTBY010000293.1:0-8963 GCA_043736755.1 Planctomycetota bacterium
GCTGGGATCGTGAGCAGCAAGAGCGCCGGCCGTTTCGAGCGACGCACGAGAATCAAGTTCACGGGCCCGACGAGGATCGCGAACAGGACGAGCAACAACGTGAGTGCGCGAAACGGAACTTCGGTGCCCGGCAACGGCAAGGAGAACTCGCGCCGCACTCTTCCATCGAGCGGAGCGAGGTCCTCGATCGCGTTGTTCAGCACGCGCACGACGTCCTCCTGCCCGAGCCGATTCGTGCCCTCGAGAACGAGCAAGCTCCCGAGCCCCATCGCGTAGCTCGGCAGTGTCTCCTCCGGGCGCGCGAGGAAGCGTTCCTCTGCCCAGCGTGCGAGAGCCGGCTCCTTCACGACGAACTCTGTCGCGCCTCGGCCTGTGACCGCGAGTACGCCGCCCGCGCGCGTCCACGCGAGGATCGCGTCGAGCGGTGCACGCGTCGGTCTCCCGCCTTCGACGTCGAGGACGACCGCGTGGAGGCTCGTGTACGCCTCGGGCAAGCTCGACAAGAGTTCGAACGCGATGCCGCCGACGCGCACGTTGTCGCCAGCAGGCACGGGCGCGCCGGCCAGCGGGACCGGGATAGGCATCCCAATGTGGTGGACCCGCTCCTCCTTCGAGGGCACGCGCGGGTCTGACTCCACGGAAAGCGCTGTGGCCCAGCCAGCCGTTGCGACGGTGCTCGGCCCCGCACGACTCGCGACGAGCACGATGCGCTCGTGCGGAGGGGACGGTGTCGTGGAACCAATGTTGCCCAGATACCCGCGCTCACTCGCCTGGATCGCCACCTGATACGCGTTCGACACGTTGGGTCGCGCAGGGAGAGCGATCTCGAACTGCTCCATGTCCTTGCCGCGAATGCGCAGTGACTTCGTGACGACATCCGTGCCGATCCCCATCCCCGAAGAGAAGGTGAGATCGACGTCGCGATCGTCGTCGGTCTCGTTGATCACCTGCACTGCCGCCGGTTGCCAACCGCGGTTCAGCGTCTCGGGCCAGTGCGTTCCGACGGTGATGCGCACGCCGTTGACGACTCCGGACGTCTCGCCTGCGCGAACGAAGGGGCTGAACGCAGCGAGGAGCGTGATCCCGCCGAACGAACTAGCGCGCACCGCTGACCTCGCGCGGCAGCGCTTCCTCGATTTCCCGCACGGATTCGAGCACGGTCGCCGCGATGTCGCGCCCGGACACGTTGTCGAGACGCGCGCGGTAGTCGAGCACGATGCGATGCCCGAGCGCACTCGTCGCGACCGTGCGCACGTCGTCGAAACCGACGTTCGGCTTGCCGGCGAGCAACGCATGCGCCCGACCGGCCTCGGCGATCGCGATGGCCGCGCGCGGACTCGCTCCGTGGCGCACGTAGGTCTTCACGCGATCGGGCGCGATGTCCGAGGTCGGATGCGTCGCATCGACGAGGCGCGCGATGAACGCCGCGACACTCTTCGGCAAGTGGATGCGCTCGATCACGCCGAAAAGCCGCTGCAGAGCATCGGCATCCACGGCCGCAGTGTGCGTCGGCGGTTGTCCCCACGAGCGCTCGTTCAGGATCGCCTGCAACGCTTCGCGACCGACGCCGCCGACGTGGACCTTGAACAAGAAGCGGTCGAGCTGCGCTTCCGGCAACGGATACGTGCCCTCCAGTTCGATCGGATTCTGCGTCGCGAGCACCCAGAAAGGCTGCGGAAGCACGCGTGTTTCACCTAGGACCGTGACACGCCGCTCCTGCATCGCCTCGAGCAACGCCGACTGCGTCTTCGGACTCGCGCGGTTGATCTCGTCCGCCAGCAGCACGTTCGTGAAGACGGGACCGGGATGAAAAACGAGTCGACGGCGACCGTTCTCCTCTTCCAGCATGTGCCCGCCCGTCACGTCGCCGGGCAACAGGTCGGGCGTGAACTGCAGTCGCTTGAACGACAGTCCGAGCAACGTCGCGAGGGCCTTGACGAGTTCGGTTTTGCCGAGACCCGGCAGTCCTTCGAGCAACACGTGGCCGCGCGCCAGTGCGCCGGTCAGGACGAGCCGGGTCAGCTCCTTCTGTCCGTAGAGAGTGCGATCGAGACCCGCGAGGATCGCGAGCGCAGTCTTCTGCGCGGCGGCGACCTCGTCGGGAGAAGGCAGAGCGTGAGCTTCCGTTTTCATGCTGGAATCGAGAGTGGTTCTGACATTCGGCACGCGCTCGAAGTTCGTGCTAGGACCGAGGACTCGCACGCCGCGCTTTCTCGCGACGGGAATTGAAGCGGCCGTTGATGCTGTTGCTTCAAGCCGCTCAACGTCCGCCGGGACCGAACCAAGTCTTCACCGCGTCGCGGTGGTGAGGTGCGAGACGGCGCCGCCACGCGGACTGTCCGCCCGAGGTCTCGATCGCAGCCGAGCCCGCCGCTTCCGCCTGCGGATCGGCCGGTGGCGCCGCTGCGCCGATCCCCACGATCCCCGAGTGCTCGGGGTCCGCGTACTGCGCGTCGGGCAACGTCTTCGCCGCAAAACGATCGGTTTCGCCGGCGGTTTCCTCGCCCCACGTCATCTCCGCGTCGCCGCGTCCGCGACTGACGCCTCCGCGCCCAGGACCCTCGCCGTGCTGCACGAGCCGGCCATGCCCCAAGCCCTTTCATGTCCCGCCCGGCTGCTTCTTGCAGTTCTCGTCGCAGATGTGCTCGGTCGGTTCGAAGCCGTCGAGCTTGGCGAGTTCACCGAGTTTCGCGAGCGCCTTCCCGTTGAGAAGACCCTTCTTCGCGAGCGCGGCACTGCGCTCACCCAACTTCTCGGCCAACTCCTTCGAGATCGACTCGATCGCCGCCGCGTCGAGCTTCGTGCCGGGCGGCAGCGAGATGCCGGCCGCTCCGAGCTCCTTTTCCAGCGCCGATTTCACGTCTTTCGAGAACCCACCGGCCGCGAGTTGCTCCATCGACTTCTCGAGAGCCGCCTGCGCAGCCTCCGGATTGCGCTGCGCATCCTCGGCCGCGCGCGCAAGATCGTCTTGTGCCGACTGCGACAACTCCGCGCGCTCGTACGCCTCTTGCTCGAGCCGATCTTGAGCGCGATCGAGAGCTTCGAACGCCGCCTCGGGATCCGCGAGCGCACCTTCTTGCTGCAGGCGTTCGAGCGCATCCTGCAACTCGGCCGCGACCTCGGGCTCGAGATCGACTTGTTCCTGCAACGCTGCGAGATCTTCTTCGATGCGCTCGAGCGTCGCCTCTTGCACGACAGTCGGCGGACCGACGATCGCGACGGGCACGGGAACGAGCATCGCGGCCGCCGCGAACACGAGCGCCAGTGCCGCGATGCGCAGCGGCCGCGCGACGTCGATGCGCGGCAGCGCCGGTTCCGCCGCGAGCTGGCGCTGAAGCGCGGGATCCCAACGCTCGTCGGCGGCCTCGTCCGCCGCGACGATCGCGCCTGTGCCGCCCGAGCGGACGTCGAGCCAGGCCGCGGTCGCCGTATGCGACGGGACGCGTCGACGTGCTTGGACCCAAGCGACGATCGGCGCGAGCGCGAGCGCAGCGAACGTCCACGACGCATCCACGCGCTCGAAGCGGAATCCGACGCGCAGAGTCAGCACGAGGACCGCGATCACCACCGCCGCGAGCGCGAACGCGCGCAAGAATGCACCGAGGAACGCGCCGTGGAAGGCCCGTCGGCGCAGACGTTCGATCGCACGTTCGAGGTGGGGAGTCACCGTTCCGGATCCTACTCCAAGCGGGGACGCCGCCCCCACCCATGTCGGGTGCCCGGCGGCGTCGTTCGTTCCATTCGACGCTACGCGGCCTCGAGATCTTCCTTTTCAGTCGGGTTCGCGCACGGTGACTTCTTGCTCGAGTCCCGACTCGATCTCGATCGGCGCCTCGACCCGACTGCCCGCGAAGTCCACTTGGAGGAGATAGCGACCGGGAAGGAGCGCTGGGTAGAGGTGATCTCCCGATTCGTGCTGATCACGATGCGCATAGAGCAAGTCGTCTCCGTTCGAGTCCACGAGCACGCTGAGTACCTCGAAAGGATGCGAGGGAGCCGATCCGTCGGAGTACTCGAGCCGATAGCGCAGGCTGCCGCCGCGAACCAAGAAGAGGGTGACCTCGGCCTCCTCGGCGACGCTCAGCCCGAACAGGGCCTCGGGGCCGGAAAGCTCGCTCCCCCGCACGGCGGTCGCACGGCCCAGCCCAGGAGTCAATCCGTGCACTACGGCCAGCCCATTTTCGTCCGTCACGGCCCCTTCGCTGTAAGGGCTCGCACCATAGGCATGCACTTCGGCGCCGACGGCTGGACGGCCGTCTGGTGCGAGGACGCGCGCACGCAGACTCGCGCCGATGGCGAGGTGGATGTCCACTCGCTCCAGCAGCCGATCGGATCCGAGATCGGGTCGTGACACGAATGCCATCGCGCACCGGCGCGAGAGCGAATCTGGGCTCCGGTCCGGAGCTGCGCGAATCTCGAAGTAGCCCGGGTGCAGTCCGTCGAGTGCGAACGCACCGTCGCTGTCCGTGAACAGGACCTCGAGCTTGTTGTGCAGGACCGTCGTCACGTCTCCCTCGGGAAAGACGCGACAGACTTCGACCTCGACGCCTTCGAGTGCTTCTCCTGCGGGACCGAGTACGCGGCCTTCGAGGCGAACTCGTCCGAGCCCGAGTTCGACCGTGCAGTGAGGTGCGTCCAACACTTCGAAATCCAACGTGAAACTCGCGCAGTCCGGTGCATCGACGACAGCCGAGTACCAGCCCGGCGACTCCAGGCGAGTTACGAACTCTCCGTCCTCGTCGACTGCGATCTCGAGTGCGCTGTCGCCGCGAGGCATGACGCCATCGAAGTCGAAGACACGGACGACGACACCGGTGAGTGGCCGCTCCGCGCGCACGATTCCGCGTAGCGTGATGAAGCCGGGATACTCGCTGCCCGCGAAGGGGATGGGATCGGCGCTCGATGCGGCCTGTTTCCAGGGGCTTGATCCAGCCCGACTTCGCGAGCTCTGGATCATCCAAGCGACGCCGAGGGCGAGTACGACGACGCCGCAGACGGCGAGCATGGTGCGGCGAGACATTGTGCTGGACCGAGCGCGTTCGAACGTGGCTGCGGCGGACAGGGGGCGAAGTAGACCAGGGCGACGCCGTGACCGGAAATTGGGGCGCGAGCGGCGAGTTCAGTCGGGTTCGCGCAGCGTGAACTCGAGCTCGACGCCCGCAACCAGGAGAGCCAGTCCCCGGACTTCGCTCGATCCGATGCGGGCCCAGATTTCGTAGCGCCCCGGTTCCAACGGCCCCTTGGGCAGAGCGCCGCCATCCCGTGGTTGTTGCCACTGAGATTGGACCGGCTTGCCTTCGGCATCGTTCAAGCCATGCTGCACGGTCCACGGCTCGATCACCGGAGTGCCGTCCTTCCGCACGAACCGCAGCAGGATCTGGCCTCCCGCCACGAGCTGGACGGCGACCTCGGACGCCGTGTCCAGCGTTGCCGTCGCGCGCACGGACTCCCGCTGGATCTCCATCTCGGTCCACGCGTGGACCGTGACTTCGCCGGGCGGAACGCCGGTCAGTTGCGCGACGCCCAGAGCGTCGGTCTCCGTCGTGTTCCCGAAACCACCCGGTCGGTGCCAGCGCACGCTCGCTCCGGATGCGGGTCGTCCGTTCGAGCCCGTCACGCGCACGACGAGGCGAGCTCCACGCTCGAGCCTGATTTCCAAGTCGGTCCGCGAACCGCCGGCTTCCAAGACGATGCCCGAGACGGTGCGCTCCGCGAGTTCCGCGACATCCCCTCGACGATCGAAGCGGTGCGGCGGTCCGACCACGACCTCGTACGTCCCCGGGCCCAACCCGCCGAACGCGAACGTGCCGTCGGCCTTGGTCTGGTCGAAACCGGCGGTGGCCGTTCCGTCCCTCCGCGCGGGAACGGGCTGGTGCACCTGCACCATGGCGCTCGCGAGCGGCTTGCCGTCGGCATCGAGCACGCGCCCTGCGAGACGACCGACGCCGAGGTCGAAATCGAGCACGTGCTCCGCCACGTCCGGGATCTCGACGTGTTGGCTCAAGCGGCCGGCCTTGGCGGCGTCGACTTGGATCCAGTAGTCCCCGGGGCCTGGTAAGCGGAGTTCGTAGTGCCCGGCGACGTCCGTCTTCGTCGCGCGCTGGGATTGCTCGCTCCCGGTCATCGCGTAGAAGGTGAGTTCCGCTCCCGCTAACGGCGCGCCGGCGCGCACGGTGCCGAGCACGAGGATGCGACCCTCCGGTCGACCGCCGAAGTCGACGCGCGCCACATCACCGTCTTCGACGAGCACGCTGCGCGAGCCATCGATTTCCGCGCCGTCGGAAACGTTCACGGAGACCATGACCGTGCCTGGAGTCACGCGCTCGAGTCGATACGAGCCATCGGTGGCAGTCGTCGTGGACCGCAGCGAGCTATACGTGCTCGCCGAGTGAGCGCGGACCTCGACCGCCGTGATCGGCCGATCTTCCTGGTCGAGCACGCGCCCTTCGATCGTGCCTCCGCGACGCAATCGGAGTTCGGCGTTCGCCACCTCGTCGCCGGGCGCGAGTACGAAGGTGAGCTCGGCCGAGTCGGCGCATTCGTTTCGTCGTGCGCGCACCGCGATCTTGCCCGAGGGCAGACCTCGGAGACGGAAGGTGCCGTCAGCACCGCTCTTCACGTCGCGCTCGGTGGTCGAATCGCCGCTCGCGGGGATCACGGCGAACACGACCGCGTCCGCTGCGGGAGAACCGTCCACACTGAGGACGCGCCCCGCGATCGTGGCCGGACGTGGAACGACGAGGCGCAGCTCGCGCGCTGCGTCTCGCGGGAGGACGATGAGTTCCAAGGACGCGGCCTCGTCTCCCTTCGCCGCGGCGCCGACGCGCCATTCGCCGTCCGGGACGCCGGCGAGGACGAAGGTCCCCGTTTCGTCGCGCACACGGTCGCGCACGCTGCGCCGCGCATCCGCGCGTTCGCCGACCGGCTCGGCGGCGACGACGGCGTCGCGAACCGGCTCACCGCGCTCGTCGACGACGCGTCCGCGCAGCTCATGACCCGTAACGAGCACGAGTTCGATGCCGCGCCCGCCGGCGGGGAACGCATTGAAGTCGGTCGCGGGTTCGGCGATCGAGCGCGGGCTCGAGCGCGCGACATCCGGCTCATCGGGGCGCGCGAGTGGCGGCGTGAGATCGACCCGCTCCACCGAGCCGGCTGGATCCGCGCTCGTCACGGCGACGTGGTCGACCGCTGCGGGCAAGTCGGGACCGCGCGTCGCAATCCAGGCGACGGCGAGTCCGAGCACGGCAAGTACGAGGGCGAGGAGCAGGGTGCGGCGGGACATCGTCACCTCCTCACGTCGTTGTATCCGGCCGCGCTTCGAGCGGCGCCTCCACCACGACTCGCTGACGCCCAACGACCCCACAGTCACTCGGAGTTACCTTGCAATTCCTCCGCGCCATGTCGGAATTGCAAGGTTGTCGGCCTGGACGCCGTCGACGGACGCGCAAGGAACGGTCTCGCAAGCGCGCTCAACCGCACTCAACCCACTCCGCGAGTCGAAGTCGCGTCAGTCCGCGACCACCATGTCCCGCGGCACGCCGAACTGCGCGACGCGTGAACGCAAGCTCTGCCAACGCTTCGCGACCGTGTCCTTCTGCAGGCCCATGCGCTCGGCCGTCTCGGTGTACGAGAGACCCTCGAGCCCGCAATGCACGAACAGTTGGCGCTCGTCCTCCGCGAGCGTCGCGACCCACTCGAGCAACTTGTGGATCGAGTCGTCGCGCGCGATGCGTTGACTGATCGCGCTGGCCGGATCGGCGATGTTCGCGAGCTGGAATGCGCGCGTCGAAGGGCCCGCTTCGCCGCGACCGCCGCGTTGGATCTTGCGAAAGCCCTCGAGCATCACGTTCTTGGCCGTGCGGAAGATCCACATGCGAAAGCTCGACTGCACGGGGTTGAACGTCGGGAACGCTTTCCAGGCGCGGCTCCAGACTTCCTGCACGACGTCCTCGGGATCCAGCGCGCCGCGCATCGCGGGGCGGATCCGGATCGAGGCCCAGGCGTAGAGCGCGGGCGCGATGTGTTCGTAGAGCTCGCTGAAACGTGCGGGATCTCCCGACCGCGCCTCGCGGACCAGGCGCTCCGTGTCGGGCGAATCGCCCGTGGTTTCCGCATCACCTAGCGCCATGTCGATGCGCGATGCTAGCAGCGCGTGCCGCAGGCGGCGACAATCGCCGGAAGCATGGCCCAGAGCGACGACCAGCACGCCGCGGATGTCTTCGACTTCGTCGACGCGTACACGGACGCGGTTGAGAAGGGCCTGGACCCGCCGCTGGCCCATTGGCTCGGGCGTTTTCCCGCGAGTCAGGCGGCGATCGCGAACGAGTGGCTCGCGTTGCGGCGCACGGATCCGAGCCCGAGTTCGGGCGGCGCGCGATCGGCCGCGATCGTGGGCCCAGATCGCATCGGGCCGTACCGGTTGATCCGCGAACTCGGTCGCGGCGGTCAAGGCACGGTCTTCCTGGCGGAGGACACGCGCATCCTGCGCCGCGTCGCGTTGAAGGTGCTCGCGTCGCGCTTCGACACGATTCGTGACGACAAGTTGCGGCGCTTCCGACGCGAGGCCGAAATCATCGCGCGGCTCGAGCATCCGAGTCTGTGCACGGTCTACGAAGCCGATCTCGAAGGCGAGCAGCCGTATCTCGCGATGCGCTACGTCGAGGGGCGCACGCTCGCCGACGTACTGACAGATGCGCGCAAGTCGGAAGATGGATCGGGGCGCGTGCAACTCGACGCGGGCGACGAGACTTCGCCGCGCGCGGTCGAGGCACGATTCCCGCCGACCGTGAAGCTCGAGCTCGATCAAGTCCTCTACTTCTTCGAGCGTTGCGCGCGCGCACTGCACGCCGCGCACGAAGCGGGCGTCGTGCACCGCGACGTGAAGCCCGGCAACGTGATCGTGTCGTCCGATGGCAAGCCCGTGATCCTCGACTTCGGGTTGGCGCGCGACGAAGAATCGACCG
>JAYTBY010000294.1:0-4053 GCA_043736755.1 Planctomycetota bacterium
AGTCCCACTTCACACTAACACGCAGAACGGCCCGCCGGACCGCGTGTCGGGAGATCACGGGACCAGCGTGAGCCGTCGATGGATGCGGAAACGCGGACCCGAGCTCTCCAGAAATGTGTGCGACGCGGCGAGTCGCGCCATGGGCACAGAGCACAACGTGGCTTCGCGCCAGATCACGTGGACGCGTGTGCCCGTCGGAGGTCGATTCGTGCTGGCTAGGTAGGCCTCGGCCTCGAGGCGTGCGGCGAGGATGTCCGGCCGATCGCGCAGGTAGTGCTCGACGGTAGCCGACACGTAGACGTCCGGCACGCAGACGAGCAGGAGGAGGCGATCGCCGTCCCGCCAGCGCTCGCGAATCTCGGCCGTCGCCGAGCGATAGTCCTCGCGCCGATTCTCGGAGAGCTGCAGCACGCTCGTCGAAGCCGCGCCGACGAACAGCGTTGCGGCCGCGCATCGACCGAGGATGACGGGCCGAATCGACAGGAGCCCGAGCGTGACGCACGCGATCGCGCCGGGGATCGCGGTCGTGAGATAGCGCGGCTGGAAGCCTCCGCCCAAGAGCTGCGCGAGAGCAAAGGCCGCCAGCACGGGCACGAGGGCGGCGAGCACGACCTCGATGTCGGACCGGCGGACGAGGGCGCGCGTGGCGCCCACGGTCATTCCGAGGAGCGCCAACCCACCGAGTGCCCAACCGATCGCGGGCAAGCCGTGCTCTTCTAGGACGACGAAATCCGCGGCGATGAGGCGCCCCGGCAGCTCGAGCCAATCCCGCGCCGAGTCTTTCACCATGATCGGCCAAGAACTCTGCATCTGCACCGGCACCATCGAGAAGATCCACGGGCTCCACAGCAGGACTCCCAGACCCGTCGAGAGCCCCACGCGCATCGAAGTCCGATCGCGAGAAGCCAGCGCCTGCGCGATGCACGCCAGTCCTGCGAGCGCACCGTAGTAGTGCAAACCAGTGGCTGTCGCGGTCGAGAGAGAGAGCAGTGTCCAGCGCGCGACCGTCGGTTTGGCGCGCGCGGCGTAGGCCGCAGTGAAGACGAGGAGCGCTGCGAGCTCGACGAACGCGTACATGCGCACCTCGTGCGCGAACCCGATGAGGATCGGCGCGACGGAGTAGGTCGCGAGTGCCCACACAGCGCGTTCCGGGCCCAGCCAGCGTCGCGCCAGCGGCGCGAAGAGCGCAAGAGACACGCAGCCGACGAGCGCGGGCAGGATGCGCAGCGCGAGGTCCGACGCGCCGAAGCAGGCGATCCAGGCACGGAAGACCAAGAACGAGAGCGGCGGATGACTGTCGAAGGCGAAGTACGCGAAGGGGTCGGCCGACTCCGCGATCAACACCGTGATCCCTTCGTCGATCCACAGTGAGTGGACCTCGGGGCGTGCGAGGCGCAAAGCGAATCCGATCGCGAGCACCGTCCAGGTGAAGCGGCGCACGCGGCTCGAGTCGTGCGGGTCCGAACTCACGCGGGTCGTGATACGCGGCGCGAAGGCCGATTGCGATGCTCGAGCCTCGCTATGTGGCAGTACGGCGCCGCCTCAAGCGGCCATCACGGCACCCACGTGACGCGCAGGCCGTTCGTCAAGTTGAACGTCGAGCTCGTGCAAAATGTCGCCGAGTTCCGGTACCAGGTCTGGTAGGTGCGCACTCCGCCCTCGGCGGGCACAGCTCCAGCCACCGAGAGCGCTACGCCCGTCGCGGCACCGATCACGGCGGCTCCACCGCCGACTGCGATGACGCCGAGCCGGCGGATCTCACCGCCCGCGCAGCGCAACCCGTCGCCGAACGCGACCCCGAATCCGGTCGCGAGGGCGGTTTCTCCTTGGAAGAACAGCGCGGCTCCGCTCGCGGGCATACCCGTCGCCGTGAGAGTCAGTGCGTCGTTCGAAAGCCGCGCGCTCCCCTGGCCACTGAGAAGCGCGCCGCCCGTCGCGAACGAGTTCTCGCAGCCACGACCGGCACCACCGAAGTTGCCGCACGGACACAGAGCTCCCGAGCCGTCACCGGCACAGATCGGGAACGGCGCGCACGCTGGGTACAAGTGGGCCTCGGCCGTCGTCGCGAGTCCGGCTGCGTCCGTGACCGTGAGGCGGATCTCGAAGTGGTACTCCGCGCCGTCGCAGCCCTCGGGCGTGATCACCGTCGACGTTGCGCAATTCGGATCGATCGGTTCGGGATGCGTGTGCACGTCGTGATGCAAGGCCGTCTGCCACTCGCACGCGAGACCTGGACCTGAGTGCTCGGCGTCGAAGATCGTGGCGGCCAGGGGAATCGTCGCGGGCGGTCCGAGCGTGTAGAGCGAGCCGTCGATCGGGCTCGTGATCGACACGGATGGCGGCGTGTTGTTCAGAGACACGAGTACCGTCGTCGAACCCGTTCCGTTCGACGGATCACGCACGGTGAGCGTGACGTCGCGGCGCACCGGAAGCGTGAGCAACGCGGGATCCAAGGCCAAAACGCGCAATTCGCCCGCGCTGACGAAGTCCGCGCTGCCTCCCGGCGCTCCGGCGATGCGCACGTGCGTGCCGATCGCGGCGGGGAAGTCGATGCGGAACGTCTGGTAGTTGACGCCGTTGTTCCCGGGATAGCTCGGCGTCATCACCGTGTTCGCGACGGTCGTCCACGTCGTGCCGTTGCCGACCTCGACGCGCCAGTTGTCGAACCAGCCACCGTCGACGAAGTGTTTGCCCTCCTGGAAGATCAGCGTGCGGAAGGCCCACTCCGTCGGGAACGCGTACCCGAGCCAGTCGAAGTTCCCCTGCCCGCCATTGTGGAACGTGTCGTACTGTCGCAGGTTCTCGCTGCTACCCACGGGCGGGTAGTCGCCGTCGCGCAGGACCTGAGGATCAGAGTTGCCGCCACCCTCGGGGTGCGGCGGGCTGAGTTCCAACACGCGCGCGACGAACGTGCCCTGCTGCGTGATATCCGCGATGGGCTCGTAGAGATGCGTCGGAATCGCCAGCGTGCTCGTCGTGCCGTCACCAAAGTCCCACGCGTACTGAAGCGCTTGGCCCTCGGGATCGATGGAACCTGCGCTCGAGAATTGGACTGCGAGCGGCACCGGTCCGAACGCGACCGTCGGGGATGCCACGGCGATCGGAGGAAGGTCGACCGTGTGCACGACGCGGCGCACTTCGGAGCTCGTGCCGAGTTCCGCATAGCGGATGTAGTAGAGGGCTCCTGATCCGGGAGCTGTCGCGAGGAACACGTGCCCCGAAGTCTCGGGGACGGCCGCGAATAGATCGATTCTGCCGGGTGAACCGGGGGTGTAGCGGCGGATCCAACCGTCGACGTAGTCGCCGAAGAAGTACGAACCAAAGTATTGCGCGGGGTACTCGCCGCCCGCGTACCAAGCTCCACCCGTGGCGCAGTAGCCCTGGAATTGCGCGCCCTGGATCGGAGAGCCAACGGAGCCGACGTTGACGATCGCCGCCGAGTTTCCGACGTAGGACTTCGCGCGCGCCGTGGTTCCGTGACCCCAGTCGAACGGCGGACGCGCGTGCTCGAAGCGCGGAATCGTCGCGGGAATCGGCTGTGCCCTGTTGCACGGGTTCGGCCACGTCGGGACGCCGAGCGTGTCTTCTACCAAGAGGTCCTGGAACGCGAAGTACTGCGCGCCGCACCCGCCCGTCCCGAACAGGGGATTCGGCGCATCGAGGTTCTGCGTGGTGAGCGCCGCGTAGGGCACGTGCAGCTCGAGCCCTTCGTAGATCGGCCAACCGAAGTCGAGGCCGGGTGCGTCGCACACATCGATCTCTTCGAAGGCACTCCAGCCGACGTCGCCGATCCACAAGGTGCCGGGACTGCCGGCCAGCGGATCCGTCGAGCCCGTCCCGATCTGGCGCGACATTCGGAATGGGTTGCGCAGGCCCAACGCCCACACGCGCGACTGGGCACCGCGCGGGTTCGCGGCGACGAAGAACGGGTTCGAGCGCACGCCGTTTCCGGTAACGGGATCGATGCGCAGGACTTTGCCGCACAGCGAATCGACGAGCTGCGCGCGGAACGCACCGACGTCCTCCTTGGCGCGGATGATCCCTTCGGCCAAG
>JAYTBY010000295.1:0-8949 GCA_043736755.1 Planctomycetota bacterium
CTCCTCCGCCCGGGGGAGCGCCCGCGCTGCTCATTTCACGCGTCAGTCCAGGTGGAACGAACTCACCTCGACCGCGTGTGCCAAGGTGCCTCGCCACAAGTACTTCTGGGTTCAGGGTTTGGGTTCTCCTTCTCTTTTCTGTTGATCCATCACGCCATCATGATCGAATGATCTAGCGTGATCTCCCGCTCCACAGCCCCCGCCGAGGCCCTGAAGCTGCTCGGCGATCCCACTCGCCTCCGGATCCTCGGACTCCTCGAGCGTTCTGAACTCTCCGTCGGCGAGCTCGCCCGCGCTCTCGAGATGGCCCAGAGCCGGGTTTCGAACCACTTGCGGGTGCTCCGTGACGCCGACCTCCTGTCGGAGCGTCACGCGGGTCGCGCAACGTGGCTTTCCCTCTCGGGGCTCGACGCCGAACGCGTCGCGGACTCGCTGCTCGCGCGCCTGTGGTCCGCGTTGCGCACCGACCTCCCCGCCTTGCCGGAACATCGCGCCGACGTCGAGCGTCTCGAGCGCGTACTCCGCGAACGCGGCGAGCGCTCGGGCGAGTTCTTCGATCGCGTCGCCGGTGAGTGGGACAAGATCGCCGTCGACTTCGCGACCGGGCAAGCGCGTCAACGCGCCGCCGCGGCGCTCCTCCCGCGCGAGATCGTCGTCGCCGACCTCGGGTGCGGCACGGGCTGGTTCGCGCGCGCGCTCGCGCCGTTGTGTGAGCGCGTGATCCTCGTCGATCGATCGCTGGGGATGCTCGACGAGGCGCGACGCAAGCTCGAGGATCAACCGGGTTCGATGCACGTCGAAACGCGCCACGGCGAACTCGATGCGCTGCCGATCGCCGACAACGAACTCGACGGCGCGATCGCGGGCCTGGTCCTCCACCACCTTGCGGATCTCGGACCTGCGCTGCGCGAGATCTTCCGCGCGCTGAAGCCTGGCGGTCGCGTGGCGATCGTCGAACTATCCCCCCACGGCGAAGCGTGGATGCACGAGGGTCTCGGCGACCGCAACCTCGGCCTCGATCCGCGCGACGTCTTGCGTGCGCTGGAGCGCGCCGGGTTCGAGAGCCTGGCGCTCGAATCCCTCGACGACGCCTACCGCCCACGCTTGCCCGGAGGCGACTCCGACGCACGCGCCACACTCCCTCTGTACCTCGTGCGAGCCCGACGACCGGTTCGCGCGTGAACTCCTCGACAAACCGCTGAATCGCCGCAAGAAACGGCAGGAATCGCAACGCATGGCACCGACCATCCAGAAGACGCAGAGCCCCCAGACGAAGACCTGGCAGGACTTCAAGGTGAAGGATCTCTCCCTCGCCACGTGGGGTCGCAAGGAAATCGAACTCGCCGAGCACGAGATGCCCGGCCTCATGGCCTTGCGCGAGGAGTTCGGCGCGAAGAAGCCCCTGAAGGGCGCGCGCGTCACGGGATCGCTGCACATGACGATCCAGACGGCGGTCCTCATCGAGACGCTCGTCGACCTCGGCGCGCAAGTGCGCTGGGCCTCGTGCAACATCTTCTCGACGCAGGATCACGCGGCCGCGGCCGTCGCGGTCGGCCGCAAGGGCACGCCCGAGAATCCGAAGGGCACGCCGGTGTTCGCCTGGAAGGGCGAAACGCTCGACGAATATTGGTGGTGCACCGAGCAAGCGCTGGCCTGGCCGGGTCACGACGGCCCGAACATGATCCTCGACGACGGTGGTGACGCCACGATGCTCGTCCACCTCGGCACCGAGTGCGAAGCGAAGGGCAAGGTCCCCGCGACGGCGAAGAGCGACTCCGAGGAGTACGCGATCATCCTGAAGACGCTGCGCCGCACGTTGACCGAGGACGGGCAACGCTTCACGAAGATGGGCAAGAAGATCCTGGGCGTCACCGAGGAGACGACGACGGGCGTCCATCGCCTGTACCAGCGGATGGAGAACAACACGCTGCTCTTCCCCGCGATCAACGTGAACGACTCGGTCACGAAGAGCAAGTTCGACAACCTCTACGGCTGCCGTCACAGCTGCGTCGACGGGATCATGCGCGCGACGGACGTGATGCTCGCGGGCAAGCTCTCGGTCGTCTTCGGCTACGGCGACGTCGGCAAGGGCAGCGCACAATCGCTGCGCGCGCAAGGCGCACGCGTCGTGATTTGCGAAATCGACCCGATTTGCGCGCTCCAGGCGTGCATGGAGGGCTACCAGGTCCTGACGATCGACGACGTCCTCGAGACGGCCGACATCTTCATCACCGCGACGGGTAACAAGGACATCATCACCGCGGCGCACATGGCGCGGATGAAGCACAACGCCATCGTCGGCAACATCGGCCACTTCGACAACGAGATCGACATGGCCGGCCTCGCGAAGACGAGGGGCATCAAGCGCACGACGATCAAGCCGCAAGTCGACGAGTGGCGCTTCTCGGACGGCCACTCCGTGATCATCCTCGCGGAGGGGCGGCTCTTGAACCTGGGTTGCGCGACGGGTCACCCGAGCTTCGTGATGAGCAACAGCTTCACGAACCAGGTGATGGCGCAGATCGAGCTCTTCACGAACACGAAGCAGTACGAGAAGGCCGTGTACACGCTGCCGAAGCACCTCGACGAGAAGGTCGCGCGTCTGCACCTGAAGAAGCTCGGCGCGAAGCTCACGGTGTTGAGCGACGACCAGGCCAAGTACCTCGGCGTCCCGATCGCGGGTCCGTACAAGCCGAACCACTACCGCTACTGATCGCTGCGCGGCTCGACCCTGCGCAAGGAAGGACGGCCGGCCGCACCTGCGGTCGGCCGTCTCTCTTTGCCCAGCGCCCCGAAGCGGAACGAGAACCGCTCGTAACCGTCGGCCGAGCCGTAGAATGCCGCGCCCCCCGGACTAGGCCGACGACACGCGAGCGCAGGAATCACCCACATGGTCAAGAAGCAGCCCACCTCCGGAGCACCGAAGATCGACATCGGCATCGACGAACGAGACCGCGCGAAAGTCGCTGACGGTCTCTCTCACGTCCTGGCCGACACGTACTCGCTCTACCTACAGACGCACAACTTCCACTGGAACGTGGAAGGCCCGCTGTTCAACACGCTGCACCTCATGTTCATGGGGCAGTACACGGAGCTGTGGAACGCGCTCGACGCCATCGCGGAACGCATTCGCTCGCTGGCGTTCCCCGCTCCCGGCACGAACAAGCAGTTCGCGAAGCTCTCGTCGATCGACGAGGTCGAAGGCGTGCCCGAAGCGCTCGAGATGGTGCGCATTCTCGTCGCCGGTCACGAAGCCGTGGCGCGCACGGTTCGCAGTGTGATTCCGGCTGCGGAAGACGCGGCGGACGAAGCGACGATCGACTTGCTCGTCCAAAGACTGCAAGTGCACGAGAAGACGGCTTGGATGCTGCGCAGCATGTTGAAGTAGCGCATCGAGCGCCTCCGGCCTACGCGCGCCAGTCGTCGTCGGGCATGATCCGACGCATGAACTCGTCGAACAAGGGAACCGTGAACGCGGTGTCCCCGTGATTGGGGCTCCAGATCATCCCCTTGGCGATGAGCTGCGCCCGCGTGGGGCCGAGGCTCGTCACCTCGCGCCCCAGCTCCGCGGCGATGTCACCCGAACGATGCGGTCCCGAACCGAGTGCGGCCATCGCTCGCAGGTAGCGCTTCTCCGCTGGGGTGAGACGATCGAAGCGGACGCGGAAGAAGCTCTCGTCGAGAGCCGCGACCGCGACCTTGGATGCGATCTTTACGTCCTTCAACGTGATCGGTGAGGCCGTGGCCGCTTCCCACGCATGCTTGCCCCACTCCTGCACGAAGTACGGATAACCACGTGTTTCACTTACGATCCGATCGAGCGCATCCGCGTTCACATCGACGTTTTGGTCACGTGCCGGTTTCGTGATCGCGAGCTTGGCTGCGTCGGCAGTCAGCGGCCCGATTTCGGGAAAGTCGAACAACCGTTCCGCGTACGATTTCGCCCTTCCCATCCGGCCTCGCAGTTGCGGGAGGCCCGCCCCCACGAGCACGACGGGAAGTTCCCGCTGCGCTGTGCGATGAAGCGCCGTGATGAGCGCGGCCAGCTCGTCCTCCTTCACGTACTGAAGCTCGTCCACGAAAATCGCCAAGGCGGTTTCCGCCTTCTGCGCCGCCTGCCCGGCGGCCTCGAGAAGCGCTTGGAGGTCGTGCTCGAGGTCGCCGTTGTCGGCGAGTCCTCGCTCCGGTTCGAAGTCCAGCCCAACCTCGATGTCGTCGTACTTGAGCTTGAGCGCACTGGCGAAACCTGCGAGAGCCCGAAGCGCGCGCTGCGCTAGCGCCTTCGCTTTTGCATTCATCGACAGCCGCAGCAGTGCCTGTCGAAGCTGCGGAGCCAGGATCGCCGGCAGAGACCGGTTCTCAGGGGCCTCGATCCGGAGCGTCTGAATCCCTGATTCCTCGGCGTCATCGCGCATGCGATCGAGGAGAACGGTCTTCCCCACGCCTCGAAGTCCGATCATCAAGACGCTCTTGGTCGGTCGACCGCGGCGGGTCCGCTCCAAGGCGATCCTCACCGTCTCTAGCAGCGCATCGCGGCCCGTGAGAGCGGGCGGAGGGGCCCCGGCCCCCGGCGCAAAAGGGTTCCTGATCGGATCCATGGCCCTGTTATAGGGACTTTAGCCAAGTTATCCAACTTCGATAACTTCGATAACTTCGCTATAGATCTCTTCGCCAGCGAAAGGACCTTGCCCGTCACAGGCAGGAAGGTGCTCGTGTCGGCCCTGCGGCCAGATCGTTGGATCTGGCACTCATCCATCACAGCGACCGCTCGACGGCACGCTCAATCGCCGCGTCCAGCATCGCCGGCGTCAGTCGACCCGTGAACGTGTTCTGCTGACTCACGTGGTAGCTCGCGACGAGCGTGCGTGGACCGACCACCGTTTCGGCGCTGTGTGCGAACTTCGGGCGCGGGCGCGGGATCGAGTGACCGCGGCGAGCGAGCAACGCGAGCGCGGCGTCCCAGGCGATCCCGCCGAGACAGAAGAGCACGCGCACTTCCGCGAGCGCGTTCCACTCGGCGTCGAGGTGTCCGGCGCAGCGGTCGAGTTGCGTGGTCGCCGGCTTGTTCGCGGGCGGGGCGCAACGCAGCGATGCGCTGATCCACACGTCGCGCAGCGCCAGACCGTCGCCGCGTGCGATGGATGTCGGTTGGTTCGCGAGCCCGGCGCGGTGCAAGCCGGCGTAGAGGAAGTCCCCCGATCGATCGCCGGTGAACATGCGGCCCGTGCGATTCGCGCCGTGCGCGGCGGGCGCGAGCCCGAGGATCCAGATGCGCGCTGCGGGATCGCCGAAGCCAGCGACGGGTTTGCCCCAGTACTCGTCGTCGGCGTACGCGCGGCGCTTCGTGCGCGCGACGTCGGCGCAGTACGAGCGCAGCTCGGGGCAGAGTGTGCACGACACGATCGCGCGTGAGAGCTGCGTGAGCGCGCGCGGTAGCACGCTCGAACGCACAGGGGGGTGCGAAGCGCGCTTCGAGGAGGCGATCCGCGTCAACTTCGGGCGAGAGCTCTCCACCGCGCGCGGCGTGGAGCTCGCCGCGGGCTTCGCCGACGCTCTCGACGGGGATGCGGGCACCGACTTACGGGCGCGTTTCACGCCCGAAACGCGCGGATTCGGCGGCACGCTTCTTCGAGCACGTCGTCCTCTTTCGCGTAGCACACGCGCACGAAGCGCTCGCCGGGCGAGCCGCGCATGAAGGAGGTGCCCGGCACCGTCGCGACCTTCGCTTTCTCGAGCAGAGCCATCGCAGCCTCGCGCGCCGTCTTGAACCCGAGCTTCGAAACGTCGGCCAGCACGTAGTAGGCACCTTCGGGCACGATCGGCGGCATGCCGGCGGCTTCGAGCGCCGCGCAGCACACTTCGCGTTTGCGTGCATAGCCGTCGGCGAGTTCGCGAAAGAAGGACGGCGGCGCCTCGAACCCGCTTGCTGCAGCGTGTTGGAACGGCGTCGGCGCGCACACGTAGAAGAGGTCGTGCGCCAGCGCGATCGCGCGCGCCGTCGGTTCAGGCGCCACGGCCCACCCGATGCGCCAGCCAGTCACCGAAAACGTCTTCGAAACGCCGCCGATCGTGACGGTGCGCTCGCGCAACCGGCCCACCGTCGCGGGCGAGATGTGCTCGCGACCGTCGTAGCGGATGTACTCGTAGATCTCGTCGGTGATCACGAGGAGATCCCGCTCGCGCGCCACGCGCTCGACGATCTCGATCTCGGCGCGGGAGAGCATGTGTCCCGTGGGATTCGACGGCGTACACAGCACGATCGCGCGCGTGTTCGGCTTCAACGCAGCGCGCAGCGCGCTTTCGACGATCCGAAAGGCGGGCGCTTCGAGCGCGAGGAACTGCGGCTCGACGCCTGCGAGCAACGCCGTGTTCAGGTGGTAGCCGTAGTACGGCTCGAGCAGCAGGATCCCGTCGCCCGGATCGAGCAGCGCCATGCAGGTCGCCGCGTAGGCGCCTGTCGCCCCGACCGTGATCGCGACTTCGGTCGCTGCATCCACGGCAAGCCCGTTGTCGCGCGCCAGCTTCCGCGCGACGGCGGTGCGCAACTCGGCCGTGCCTTCCATGAACGAATACGTGCTCTTCCGAGCGCGAATCGCGTCGATCGCGCCGCGCTCCACGAGCGGCGGCGTCGGCAGATCGCAGATCCCCTGACCGAGGTTGATGCCGCCGACGCGCTCGCACTCGCGCGACATGCGACGGATGTCGGATTGGACGAGACCTTGGAGCCGGCGCGCGGGCTGCATCGCCTCCTTATACTCCCCGGTCGATGTCCTCGAACTCACATGCGTCCGACGGATTCCGCTACCGCAACGCGAAGGGCGAGGCGGACTTCGCCGCGTTCGCGCGCATTCTCGACCGCTCGTTCGCGATTCCCTCGGACGGCTGCCGCGTCCTTTGGAATCGTCTCGGCGCCGACGTGCGCGTGCTCGACGACGATCGCGAGATCGCCGCGTGCCTGGGCTGGTACGCGGCCGGTCAGTGGTTCGGCGGGCGCTCGATCCGTTGTGCTGGCATCGCCGCCGTGGGAGTCGAACCGCATCGCCGTGGCGCAGGCCTCGCGACGCGCATCGTGGCCGATGCTTTGCGCGAGACGGCCGAGCTCGGGTTCCCGCTGGCCACGCTGTATCCCTCGAACTTGGCGCTCTATCGTCGCGCCGATTTCGAGCTCAGCGGCGCGCGCTACGAACTGCGCACGCGCTGCACGAACCTCGCGCGGAGCAAGTCGCCGGAATCCGTGGTCCCGCTCGAGGGTGGCGTGCTCGATCCGCGCGTGCGCGCACTCCATGCGCGCGCCGCGAAGCTCGCCAACGGGTGGATGGATCGCAACGTTGCGCTGTGGGACCGCGTGCGCGAGTTCAAAGGCGACGTGCGCGAGGGGTTCGGCGTCGTGCGCGGCGACGAACTCGCGGGGTATCTGTTCCTCGCGCGTCACAAACGCCGCGGACTCGGCTTCGACATCGTCGTGGGCGACTGCGCCGCCGTCGATGGATCTGCGGGTCACGCGTTGCTCGGATTCCTCGCGAGCCACGGCACGACAGCCGTCGACGTGAGCCTGTTCGTCTCCCCCACGGATCCGATCGTCGGGCTCCTCGCCGAGCTTCCCGATCGCCACATCCTCCGTCACCCCTGGATGGTGCGCGTCCTCGATGTCGAGCGCGCGTTCGCGGCACGCGGCTACGCGCAACTCGCGAGTGGCGCAGTCCATCTCGAGGTCGAGGATCGCATCTTGCCGCGCAATTGCGGCCGATTCGTGCTCTCCGTCTCCGACGGCGTCGGCCGTGTCACGCGCGGCGGAGACGGTCGCGTGCGGGTCGCGGCGCGCGCGCTCGGGCCGTGGTTCACCGGCCACACGAGCGCCGAGTCGCTGGCGTTCGCGGGCCTGATCGACGGCCCGTCGACGGATCTCGCGACGATGAGCGCGCTCCTCGCCGGATCGCCGCCCTACATGTCGGACTTCTTCTGACATGCTCGCGCTCGTCCTCGCGGCCGCGATCCAAGCGCCCAGAATCGACCTTCCCCGATTGCTCGACGAACTCGTGGATCGTGCGGCACTCGCACGATTCCCCGAGCCGGCTTACCGCGCGCGATTGGCGACGCGCGCCGATGTGCGCTCGGTCATCGCGGGCAGCGACGCGCACTTCATGCTCGACGTCGAAGGTCCGGGAGTCATCACGCGCATCGCGGCGACGAACCCGCGTGGACGCCTGCGCATCTTCCTCGACCAGGATGACGCCGCCGAAGCGGGGCTGGTCGTGGACGCTGACATGCGCAGCTTTCTCACGGGCAGCGGCGGCGTCCTCGGGCCGCTCGCGAGCGAACGCGCGGGCGGCGCGAACCTCTATCTGCCGATCCCCTTCGCTCGCCACGCGCGCATCTTCGCGATCGATTCCGGCGCACTGGACTACCACGTCGAGTGGCGCGACTACGCGGACGGGGTTCCCGTCGTCTCGTTCGCTCGCGGGGACCTCGAACGATACGGCGACGCGATCGCGCGCGCGAACAGTGCTTGGCGCGACGGTCGCGAGCCCGCGGGCGAGCCGACGTTTCGGTACCACCTCTCGCGCGAAGCGCCCGAAGGTGAACTCCTCGCGCTCGGAGCCGAGCCAACGCCCGGCTCGCGCGCCGTGACGGAGATCCGACTGCGCGTGGACGCGCGCGAGCCGGCCGCAGCGTTGCTCGCGTCGACGCTCGTCCTCGTGTTCGACGGCGAAACGACGGTGCGCGTGCCGTTGGGAGCATTCTTCGGCGCGCACGAGGATTTCACGCCCATATCGAGCTGGTTCCTGTCCGTCGCGCCTCCCGGTGAACTCGTCGTGCGCTTCGTCATGCCCTATCGCGAGTCGTTCGACTTGCGCGTCGAGAATCACGGCGATCGCGAGCTGCACCTCTCGGGTTCCGTGCGCACGATGCCGTGGACGTGGGACGAACGCTCGCTGCACTTCCACGCGT
>JAYTBY010000296.1:0-1818 GCA_043736755.1 Planctomycetota bacterium
GGCCCCCTGCCCGCGACGGCCTGGGTGCGCGGCAATGCGCAACGTCTCGAGCAGGTCTTCACGAACCTGCTCGAGAACGCCATCAAGTACACGCCCAAGGGCGGCCGCGTCCTCGCCCGCGTGCGGCTCACGGCGAAGGAGATCCTCGTCGACGTCGAGGATTCCGGGATGGGCATCCCGGCATCTTCCCTGCCCCGAGTCTTCGAGCGTTTCTACCGCGTCGACCGCTCCCGCTCGCGGGACATGGGCGGCACGGGGCTTGGGCTGTCGATCGTGAAGCACGTTGTGCGCGCGCACGGCGGCACCGTGTCTGTGAAGAGCGAAGAAGGCCAGGGCACGACCTTCACGGTGTCCCTGCCGCGCATCCCCGAAGCCCAGAAGTAGACTCACAGACCATGTCGAAGCAGACCCAGGAAGACCTGACCGAGATCACGAAGAAGATCCTCCACATCGGCGGACTCGTCGAGAGTGCCGTCGATCGGTCGTTGGTTTCCCTCCTCGACCGCGACGCGAAGCTCGCGCGTGAAGTCATCGAGGGCGACAGCGTCGTCGACAACCTCGAGAACGAGGTCGAGGAGAAGTGCCTCGAGGTGCTGGCGATGCGCCAACCCGTCGCGCGCGACCTGCGCTACATCTGCGGGATCATGAAGATCAACTCGGACCTCGAGCGCATGGCGGACCTCGCCGTGAACATCGCGGAAAGAGCCGAGGTGTTGGCCGAGGTCCCGCCGCTCCCCTTCCGTCCCGACGTCACGCGTCTCGCCGCGGTGGCGAAGCGGATGACGCGCGAGTCACTCGACGCGCTGATCCGGCGCGACGCGCAACTCGCGCTGCGCGTGTGGCAATCCGACGTCGAAGCGGACCGGCTCTATCGCGAGCTCATCGGCGAAGCGATCCAGTTCATGCGCGAGCATCCGGCGCGCATCGGCGATGTGATGCACTTGGTCGGCGCGCTGCGCAACCTCGAACGTCTCGCGGACCACGCCACGAACATCGCCGAGGACGTGATCTTCGTCGTGCAGGGCCGCATCGTGCGGCACCACATGATCGAGTTCTCGGAGTCGCACAAGGAATCGCTGCCGCCCGCCGGCGACACGATCGTGCCGACAGCCCGCAAGACGAGCTGAGAAACGGGAACACGTGCCTCCCGTCCCGTTCAGCGCATGGACGACGCTGGTTGCGTGTCAACGTCCGGGGCGAGCGATCGGCCGCGCATCGCCCAAGCGTGCGCGCAGGCGGAGCGCAACGTCGATCGGCGCTTCCCCCTCCTGCATGGGCTCTCCCAGCAGGCTTGCGGCCTCGACGAGGAGCGGCCGAGCTTCGGCGTCCCGTCCGCGCACGAGGAGTCGCTCCGCGTGGAGCGTCCGCGACTGAGCCTCGTACTGTCGCGACGTCTCGTCGTCCGACAACGCGCGCGCGCGCGACGCGATCAGAATCGACTCCGTGAACCAACGGTCACCACGCTCGGTCGGCTCCTGGACATCTTCGGGATCGCCGGACGCACGCAATGCTCGGGGAATCGCGATCTTCCGCGTCGAACGACCGTCGTCGCGCAGACCTTCGCGGAGTGCCGCGTCGGCGATCGCGCGCAACCACCGCGCTTCACCGGGTACGGCACGCGACAGTGAGTCAGCGAAGGCGATCGTGTTCACGGGGCTCGGACCAGCTTCCGTCCACTCGAGCACGCCGTCGACGAGGTCCAGCGCTTCGCGGTCGAGTCCGTCGCGCGCGTCACCGATCGCGGGACGGAGAGCGAGCGCGCGCGCCAAGCAATCGGCGGCGTCCTGCTTGCGGCCGGCGAGACGGTGCGCGAATCCT
>JAYTBY010000297.1:0-8931 GCA_043736755.1 Planctomycetota bacterium
GAGCGCGACTCGTTCGGCACGAGCATCCTGTCCGCGGAGTTCCATGCCTCGGCGTTCGAACCGCTCCTCGGAGTCTCGCGGCAGATCGTGAGTCCCTCCGCAACGGACGCACGCGGACCGCGCCTCGCTGGCCGCAGCGGGGATGTGGGCACGAACATCGGCGTCATGGCCATCTGGAGCGACGAGGTGTCCGGAGGAGCGCGCGACGTGTTCGGTGCGAGCTACGAACCCGCGATCGGAATCCCACCGCGCTCCGTGTGCTTCGGCGATGGAACGGGCGGCAATTGTCCGTGCGGCAACGTCGGCGCGGCCGGGAACGGTTGCCCCAACAGTTTGAACCCGAGTGGAGCGCTGCTCGGATCCACGGGCAACGCGGCGAAGTTGGCCGACACGCTGACGCTGCGCGGGAGCGGCATGCCGCCCAACACGACGTGCCTCTACTTCCAAGGCAACGTGCTGAACGCGCCGGCTCCGCCGTTCGGCGATGGGCTGCGCTGCGCGACAGGATCGGTCGTGCGGCTGGGCGTCAAGTTCAACTCACCGAGCGGTGCATCGCAGTACCCGGACGTCGGCGACACGAGCATCTTCGTGCGTGGCGCGCTGCCCTTCGCAGCTGGTAAGCGCATCTATCAGGGCTGGTACCGAAACGCCGCCGGGTTCTGCACGAGCGCGACGTTCAATCTGACGAACGGTCTCGAGGTGGACTGGACGATCCTCTGACCGGAGACCGTCACTGCTGGACGCCGGTCTTGGCGAGCTCGCGATAGAGCTCGGCCTTTTCCGGCGTCCCAGCGCGTTCGTACATCTTCACGAGTAAGTCCGCGGCGTTGCGGGTCCACGCCGGGTTCGCGCCGCGCATCGTGCGCAACACGCCGAGGCTCTTCACGAGGAAGATCTCCGCTTCGGCAAAACGCTTGAGAGTGATCAGCGACTTACCGAGCGACGTGTAGGTGCTCGCGCGCAGGTGATGGCCTTCGGGCAAGTTCTCTTCGCAACGTTCCGCAAGGTCTTGTTGATACACCGCCGCGTCCTCGAAGCGCTTGAGTTCGTAGAGCGTGGTCCCGATGTTCTTGCGCGTGTTCAGGGCATCGACAGAGTTCACACCGGCGAGGTCCTCTTGTCGCAGCAAGAGCGCTTCCCAAGTCTCGAACGCACGCTGCGTTTGCTTGTTCCGGCTGAAAGCGCCCGCGAGGTTGTTGGTCGTCCGGAGCACCGTGATATGGCGCGGCCCGAGCGCGCGTTCGAGCGCCGGGAGCACGGCCTCCAAGATCTCGAGCGCCTCCTCATTGCGACCGAGATCCAAGTAGTCGAGCGCCAACCCACCACGCGCATTCAGCGTCGAGATGTGGTCCGGACCGTTCACGCGCTCGTGGCGCCGCACGAGTTCCTCCGTGAGCGCCAGAGCCTCTTCGTGTCGGCCCTGCTTCGAGACGGCTGCCGCGAGTTCGTGCAGCTTGACCAAAGTCTCTCGCGAGTCGGGTCCGCGCGCGGTCTCGTAACGCGCTAGCGCACTGCGCAGCAGAGTCTCGGCACCAGCGAAATCCCCACGTGCTTCGCAGTCCTCGGCCTGGACGCCCTCGAAGATCGCGACCGTCCGCGGCTCACTCGATTCACCGCTGGCGAACGTCGGTGCGACGATGTCGATCTGCGCGCGGGCCTCCTCGTGTCGACTGAGGATCTGGAAGACGATCGCAAGCTGGAGGTGTAAGAACACGCGCTCGTTGGCGAGCGGGCGACCGGAGCGCTCGTACGTGGTGATCGCCCACTGCAGGCGTTCGATGGCACGCTCATGGTGGCCGAGCGAGTTCTCCACGCCGGCGATGTTCAACCCGATGGTCGCCGCGACTTCGGGAGCGAGGTCGATGCGCCCTTCGAGCTCGGCGGCCGCGGCCTCGACGACATCGGCGACCCGTGCATCGACTCCGAGCGACTCCTTGCGCGCCTTGCCGATCATCTCCATGAAGAAGTCGACCGTCGCTTGTCGTCGCGCGGACTGCGCTTGCGATTCGACGAGGCGCTCGTCGGCAAGACCACGTTGGCGAGATTCCTCAGCGAGCGCACCCTCGGCGCGCAACTTCTCGTCGTCGGCTAGATCGCGCGCGACAGTCGCCGCCCTCGCCTCGTCGTCGGCTCGCGCGTACGCCGCGGCCAGCGCGATCGCGGAACCCACGGCGACCGTGAACACGAGGCCGGCGAGTGCGAACGGCAACTTGTGCCGCGCGACGAGCTTCCTCAGCTGGTACGCGCTGCTCGGTGGTCGCGCGAGGATGACTTCGTCGGCGAGGAACCGACGCACGTCGCCCGCGAACGCGGCTGCGCTCGGATAGCGCCGCTCCGGATCCTTGTCGAGCGCCGTCAAGACGATGGTCTCGAGGTCGCCGGCCAACGATGGATCGCGCACGCTCGGCCGCGTCGGGGCGACTTCACAGATGACTCGCGCGGCTTCGTGGATGCTCGCGCGCGTTACGTCGTGCGGCAGCGCCTTGGTGAGCAACTCGTAGAGCACGACGCCCAGCGAGTAGACGTCGCTCTGAGATCCAATCGCTTGCGAATCGCCGCGCGCCTGCTCGGGGCTCATGTAGGCGAGGGTTCCGCGAATCGAGCCCGGCTCGCTGACGACCGTCGCAAGCGATACATCGGCCTCGGTGATTCGCGCGAGCCCGAAGTCGAGCACCCGCGGCTCGCCTTGCGCGTCGACGAGCACGTTCGACGGCTTGAGATCGCGGTGGACGACGCCCTTCTGGTGGGCATGCTGGATCGCGTCACAAACTAGAGCGAAGAGTGCCAGGCGATCACGCCGCGAGAGGTGGCGGGCTTCGACGTCCTGGACGAGCGTGCGGCCCTCGACCAGCTCCATTGCGAACCAGTGTTCGCCGTCGTCCGTCGCGCCCGCGTCGTAGAGAGCCGCGATGCCCTTGTGTGAGAGTCGCGCGAGCACCTGGATCTCGCGCTGGAACAACTTGAGCGTGGTCTCGCCGACCCAGCCCGCACCGCGCACGACCTTGAGCGCCACGTGACGACCCGACGAGTTCTGCTTGGCGGAGTAGACGACGCCCATGCCGCCACGGCCGATCTCGCGCTGGATCGAATAGCCTTCGATCTCCGGCAAGCGACTTGGCCGCCGAGTCGTGGGCGCGAGTGCATCGCTGACCCGGTTCGCGATGTCTTCGCCCTCACGTACCGCCGCGGCGAACGCGCTGCACGTCGGGCAGCTCGCGACATGTTCGGCTAGGGCGAGGTCGTTCGACTCACCGTGCGCGACGAGGACGAGTTCCTCCGGATCAGGGCAGTCGATCACGACAACTCCTCGAGCTCCGCGACGAGTTCACGGATGCGCGTCGCGACACGGTGCTTCGCGATGTACACCGCGTTGCGCGTGATGCCGAGTTCCGCCACGACGTCCTCGACCGAGCGTTTCTCGAGAACGAGCAGCTCGAAGGCACGAAACGTCGCCGCCTGGACCTCGCCCTTCACACGCAGCACGCAGCGCTCGAGCAGCGCCTGCTCCCAGGCTGCATCCCACACGCGGCTGGCTTCCGTGTCGTCGGGAACTCCGGCCCAGAAGGCCGTCGCGTCCTCTCCCGCGGTGCGCTCGACGAAGGCACGTTCGCCCTTGCGGCGCACCTGATCGACTCGGCGCCAAGCGATGCCGAAGAGCCACGTGGACAAACGCCCCTTGGTGCGGTCGTACGCGTTCTCGCGATACGCCTTGGCGAATCCGAGAAGGGTCTCCTGC
This sequence comes from Planctomycetota bacterium, assembly GCA_043736755.1. Lineage (GTDB taxonomy): Bacteria > Planctomycetota > UBA1135 > UBA1135 > JAEUHZ01. The sequence continues at coordinate 3,737 of JAYTBY010000297.1, forward strand.
GCGACGTCTTCGCTGTCCGCTTCGGACAATCCTTGCTTGCGCGCGAAGCGTTCGATTGGCGCGCGGAATCGGTCCGCGAACTTGGCCCAGGCGTCGGCATCGTCGAAACGCTGAAGTCGCTGGAGGACCGTCGACGTCGTGATCCAGGGGTCGAGATTCTCCATCGTGCTCCCTTTTCATGATCCACCACGAGAGCGGTCGTGGCCACAACGTCAGCGCTTCTCTCGGAGAGCGTTCAGTTCGCCGTTGGCCAACTCGGCAATGGATGCCTGCTCTGGGTCCTCACGGGTCAGCTGGATAGCGCGTTCCAGGGCCATCCGCGCCTCATCCACCTGGCCGGCCCGTGCGCGAAAAGTTCCAAGTCGAAGCCACAGGAGGGCGTCCGTTCCCTGCACGCGGAGCGCCAATTCGACGTGATGTGCGGCTTCTGACCAGTCCTGCTCCGCTGCACAAGCGAGCGCGAGAACGCGGTGCCCTTCTGGATTGTCGGGCCACTCGAGGACGACCAGGCCTAGTTCGCGCCGGGCGTCGGTGTTGCGCCCGACGCCGAGCAGTGCCGCGCCCAACTGGAATCGCCAAGCCGTCTCGACGCGCCCGCGTGCTTCGGCGGCGCGTACGCCTCGCTCGATCCTCTCCAAAGCCTCGCGTCGATGCTCGGCGCCGTGAGCCGGATCGATGTTCGCGAGTGCGCCCGCGACGAGGCCGAGGCCGACTTCGAACTGGGGTCGCTGCGTGACCGACAGGCCGTGCTCGAAGTGCGCGCGTGCCTCCATCAGCTGAGCCGTGCGACGAACCGGATCCGTCTCGTTCGCGCCGTGGACGAGGATCCACGAGCCCAGGTTGTGTCGGGCGACGCTCGAGTCCGGATCGACGCCGAGCGTGTGCTCCCACAAGGCGCGTGTGGTCTGCCACGCCTTCGACTGTGCATGTGTCGCGCTGGCGAGTCCGATCGAAAGAACTGCGGTCGCAGCCCAAGCCACGAGTCGATCACAACGCGCGATCCACATCACGGAACCGCCGACGAGCAGGGCGAAAGGCAGCGTCGAGAAGTACGAGTATCGGTCGGCGACGAGTTGCGGACCTGCTTGCGCGACGCCGCTGGTCGGCGACAGGATCACCGCGTAAGCGATCCACGCTGCGAGCAGTGCCGGGTAGCGACGCCGGAACACGAACAGGGTCGTGGTGAGCGCCACGGCCGACATCGCCGGCACGAGGAAGCGCGCTTCGAATAGAGTGGTTGGCAGTTCGTGAATGGGTACGAGGTCCGTCGGCCAGATCGTCCTGCCGACGTAGAACGCGAGCGCGTACGCGCACTGCACCGCGCGATCCACGATTCCGTGCCGGCCAAGTTCAGCGAAGGCCGAGTCGGCTGCGAGTTGCGCGCGCAAAGCCAAGAAGCCGAACAGGCAGGAGAGCACGACAAACGGCAGCTTTTCCCGTAGCGACGCGGCTGAAGCGAACCTCGCTCGCCTGAGAGGCCAGACGTCGAGGACGACGAAAACTGCCGGGAGGACGATCGCGGAAGCCTTCGAGAGGAGGGACAGGAGAGCGAGTAGGAACGTCGCCGCGTACCAACGATTGCGATGAGTCGAGAGGCTCGTCGCGTAGCGGACCCAGGCTCCGACCGCGAGGACGAAGAACAGGCCGCCGAGGACGTCGCGGCGCTCTGTGATCCAGGCCACGGACTCGACGCGTAGCGGGTGGACCGCGAAGAAAGCTGCCGCGCAGGTCGCGCCGATGTCGACTGTCCGAGGATCGAGCTGCGGATCCATCGCGAGCGTGAGCACGCGCCGCGCGACGAACCAGAAGGCGACCGCGGTGAGGATGTGGATCGCGAGATTCGTCGCATGGAAACCGCGGGCGTCGAGACCGAACAGGGTCCAGTCGGCTCCTAAGGAAAGCCACGAGAGCGGCTGGTAGTGGCCCATGTGGAATGTCGTGAACATCCACGCGACGTGATCGAGCGACATTCCACGCCAAGCCCAGTTCTCCGTGAAGTTGCGATCGTCGTCCCACTGCACCCAGTCCGCTGTCAGCACGGGCGCGAAGGCAGCGACGCACAACGACACGATCGCGAAGAGCGGCCACGCACGGCTCGCGAAGCCCACGCGCGTCATCGCGTCGCGGCCGGTGTCACGCTTCGCGCGAGTCACGGCTTCGACGGCCGCAAGCCGATCACGTCCAGATCCAAACAACCGTCAGCGTTCCCGATCTCGACACGAAGTCGCCCAGCGGGCAGCACGCCGAGCGGAACCTCCTGCCAAGTCCAAGCCTCCCACGTGTTGGTTTTTCCGAACACGGCGCCCGCTCGGACCGTGATCGGTAATTCACCACGACGCACACGCACATCGACCCTGCGATCGCCGTCGGCCGAGGCGTAACGCACGAAGAGCGAGTACGAGCTCGTGCGCTTCGCTTCCAGTACGACGCTCAGTGCATGCGACGGATCACCACCGAAGCAGCGCCCGACGTGCTGGCCCCCGTAGCTACCCGCGCTGTTGCCATAAAAGCCGCCCAAAACGCTACCCATCACGTAGGCCGACTCCGCCTCGACATGGTTGGTCTCTCGCCAGGGCTTGCTCTCGTCGCGCCACCAGCGGTGCGCTGCCCCCGAATCCGCGAAGTCCTCGAACGTCATTTCCGCGAGCGCGCGACGGATCGATGCGGAGACGCCTGAGTCCTTCTCTCGCGTCCACGCTGCAAGAAGTTCATCGATCGCGCCAGCCTCGCCGCGTCGACCGCCGAGAAGCCGGGCGGCTTCTGCCCGGATCTCCGCCGAGCCATCGCCGAGAGCTGTGTCGTAGAGGGCGGCGACGAGCGGGTAGGGGACGCGCATCGTGCCGAAACGACGAACGGCCATGAGTCGACGCCGCGCATCGGGCGCGCGCAGTTCCGTGCGCAGGCTGGCATCGAACGGCGTTCCTTTCGCATAGCGCAGATGGAACCCCGTTGGTCCTGCGCGATTCACGACGGTGACGAGCACGCGACCGCCGCCCTTTTCGACGCGTGCATAGGCCCGATCAGGATCGTCAGTGTGAGTGCCACGTTCACCGCGGAAAGCGTGCACGAGCTGGCCGTCGATCCACACCAGGCAATCGTCGTCGCTCGCGATCGAGAGCGTGATCGGACCTTCAGCGTCGGGAGGCAGATCCGCGCTCAGATGGAAAAGCGAAGGCCGGCTCGCACCCGGAAGGTCGCCCAGGTGCACGACGCCGTCCGTGTCCACGCTCACGTCCGCACGCCAGCGGTGTTTCGTCCCGCCGAACTCGTACTCGTCGCGCTCTGCGAAGTTCCAGGCATCGATGGGGTCGAATTCGGGCGACGTGAATCGACCTGCGGGAACCGGGATCGGTCCCAACACTCGCCATGCGAGTACCGGCGTCTCGCCATCGAGCTTCCAACGTTCCGCGCGCGTCGGGGGCGGCTCCTGGCGCGCGCGTCGCGTGCCCGTATCGATCTCCTTCCGCGAACCAGTATCGAGCGGGAAGCGCCAGAGTGAGAGAACGTCTCGCGTCGAGTCCGCCACGAAAATGGACTCCAAATCGCGTGCGAATCGTGCCGGCGCGAGGTGCGCCGGCAGCATCGGTGCCGGCGATTCGACTCCCTTGCGGAAGAAGTCCTCGAGCTGAGTCCAGATCGTGCTCGCTCCTCCCGCGCCTGAGTCGAGTGCGAGCCGAAGGACGACGGAAATCGACGGTCCGTAAGCGACGATCTCCTCGATGGGGAGGCGCGTGTCGAGGTACTCGATCTTGCCCGCGCCGAGGATTCCGTCGCGCCAGTTCGGCCATGTCTTCTCGAGCGGTCCACCGAGAAACCCGAGGCGTTCGCCCGCGTGCGCGATCGCGAGATCGGACCAACCTTCGGCGAACCCGTTGAAGAACCAGTGTCGCGCCGGATGACGCCACGTGAATCCGTGCGACATCTCGTGCGCCATCAGCTCGTCGAAACCGCCTTGCTCGGCGAGCGTGCGGCCGTACGCAACCGTGAGATTCGACGGCTGGATCGTCCAACCGCTGGCCTTCGACGTCTCGGGGAAGAAGACGTAGCGCCGCCCCTCGTCGTGAACAGGATCGACCGCGAACAGTTGGCGTTGCACCACATAGATGGCATCGAGCAGTCCGGGCACCTGCCCGCTGCGCGCGTTGCGCACGAACGTTTCGCTGCCCAAGACGATCGCGTAGCGCGAGAGCAGCGGCTCGACGACGGACGAGCTGCGCGCCTTCAGCTCTTCGACGATCGCGCGCTCGGCATCGCTCAGGGCGGGCGCTGCATCCAGCGCCCGATCGCGAATGCGCGTCAGCGCGGAGCGGCGCACTTCTTCGTCGAGATCCTGCGAGTCGAGCAACCGCTCGAGACCGATGCACTGTTCGCGCGACGGGAGCTTGGCGAGCCGCGCGAGCTCTTTCGCGGCGTCACCGAAGGCCGTCGCAGCGGCGAGGATCGCTAGATTGACGACGGCGCTCACGCGACGGATGGTAGTGGTCGGCAGCTCTCCGTGCGCCGCGCGTGAAGGCGAAGCGTCGGGTCGGCTGAGGACGATCGGCGCCACGTCGTGATCGGGGAAGAGTCGATCTCGTCGGTCACGCAGAGCGTCGAATGCACTCGCGCTCAATGCGGCGCGAGGAACTTGAAGGGCTCAGCTTTCACGAAGTTAGCCGTCTGGTCGCCGTCTGGTCGCCGCCGAAGTCGAGCTTGCCGACCATGGGGAGCTTGCGCACACCGGACTGCTCGGCGAAGTCGATGCGGGCGAGCGTGACCCACACCAGGCTCGGGCTGGCGGTGTTCTCGAAGTAGTAGACACCGTTCTTCTGGTCGCTCACGGTGCGCCAGATCGTGGACGAGAGATTCGGCTGATCCGCTCTCGCGATCCCGCGCGGGACACTGCAGTTGCGGATGACGCTGAATGCCGCAGCCACGGCCATGCGCGGGTTCGCCGTTTGTTCACAAGCGCCGATGTAGAACGAAGCTCGCGCGAATCGGTCCGCGGCACGATTGGTACCGGGCAGCATCACAGTGCCCCCGATCTGCTTCCAGTACTCGGCGAGCGCCAGCTGCTTCTCGAACGTCGGTGAGTTGGTCATCACCTGATACTGCCGGCCGTGATGGATCACGAGACGCCCCTTCACGTACTCGAAGATCGCCGAATCCCCAGAACGATCGGAAATCGCGAGGTGCACGGACCCCGCCTGGCCTTC
>JAYTBY010000298.1:0-8927 GCA_043736755.1 Planctomycetota bacterium
TACGCGATGCACGGTGTCCTGACGGAGTACGACGAAGGGCAACTGCGGCTCGTGGCGACCGACGGACGGCGTTTGGCGATGAGCAGCATCGCAGCGGAGCGCCGCGGTCCGACGGAACGTGCTCGACCAGCGATCGTGCCGACGAAGGGCATGCAACTCTTCTGTCGCGTGATCACCGATCCGCTCGAGACAGTGCAGCTGTTCCTCGGCGAGAATCAAATCGGCCTGAAGTCGAAGAACGCCGAGATCTTCGCACGTTTGATCGACGGCGAGTTCCCGAAGTACTCGGCGGTCATTCCGAAAGAGACAGGGAACTTCCTCGAGGCGGATGCGGACATGCTCGCGCGAAAGTTGCGGCTCGTCGCGAACGTGACGGGTGTGGAAGCACGCGCGGTGAAGTTCAAGATCGAGAAGTCGGAGCTGCTGTTGACGGGCCAGTCCGCGGGTCGCGGTGATGCGCGCGCACGGATGGACTGCGACTTCAAGGGCGCAGCGTCGGCGGAGATCGCCTTCAATCCTGACTACTTGCTCGAAGGCCTGAAGAACTGCGAGGGCGAGATCGTGAAGCTCGAGTTCAACGAGAAGACGAGCCCGGGCAAGTTCACATTGGGCGAGAACTACATCTACATCGTCATGCCGATCACGGTCGACGCGTGAAACGACCGGTGGGCATCGACCAGGCCCGCTACGACGGCGAGTTGCGGGCAGCGTTCGAGCGCGTGGAACGCGGCGGACGGAACGGGGTCTCCTCGTTCCAGGATTCACTCTCGTCGTTCTTGCGTGAGACGGGACTCACTCGGCGGCGTGTCGTGCCGCCGGTGTACACCGCGTTCGACACGGCCGCCGGACCTGACCTCGCACGACGCGCGCGGCCGATGCGTCTGTCCAAGGGCGTGCTCACGGTCGAAGTCGATTCCGCTAGTCACCTCCATGAACTCCAGACGTTTCGCGGCGAAGAGCTGCGACAGCGCGTGAACGAAATCCTCGGTAGCGCGGACGTTCGCCGTATCGCCTTCAAGCCCAAGAACTGAACGCATGGCACAAGAAACGATCAGCGAGAGCTACGACGCGCAGTCCATCACGGTCCTCGAAGGGCTGGAGGCGGTGCGTGTCCGCCCGGCGATGTACATCGGCGACACCGATGTGCGCGGGTTGCACCACTTGATCTGGGAGGTGGTCGACAACTCGATGGACGAGGCGTTGGCCGGCCACGCGCGCCATTGCTGGGTCACGATTCGCGCGGACGGGTCGATGTCCGTGCGCGACGATGGGCGCGGTATCCCGGTCGACATGCATCCGACCGAGGGAATTCCGGCTGTCGAGGTCGCGCTGACGAAACTTCACGCCGGCGGCAAGTTCAACAAGAGCTCGTACAAGGTGTCGGGGGGATTGCACGGCGTCGGCGTGTCGTGCGTGAACGCGCTGTCGGATTGGCTCGAAGTGACGGTGGCGCGCGGTGGGAAGTTGCACCAGATGCGCTTCCGTCGCGGTGCGCGCGAGAAGGCGCTCGAAGTCGTCGGCAAGGCGCAGGGAACAGGGACTGAAGTGTCGTGGAAGGCGGACACGTCGATTTTCACGACGACGGAGATCCAGTACGAGATCGTCGAGAAGCGTCTGCGCGAGATGGCCTATCTGATGGGCACGCGCAACGTGTCGATCGATCTGCTCGACGAGCGTACGGGTGCCAAGGAGCACTTCGAGTTCCCGCAAGGGCTCGTGTCGTTCGTGCAGAACATCAACAAGAACAAGACGCCTCTACACGCGGAGATCGTGCACTTCACGAAGGCGGCGGCAAGTCCGGACAACCCGGATCGCGAGTACGAGGTCGAGCTCGCGCTGCAGTACACGGACGCGTACCAAGAAACGGTTTACACGTTCGTCAACAACATCAACACGCACGGTGGCGGTACGCACCTCGCGGGTCTGAGGTCCGCGCTGACGCGCACGCTGACGACGTACGCAAAGCGCGCGAAGATCGTGAAGGATTCCGAGGAGATCCCGACCGGTGACGACTTCCGCGAGGGGTTGACGGCGATCCTGTCGCTGAAGGTTCCCGAACCGCAGTTCGAGGGGCAGACGAAGGACAAGCTCGGCAACCGCGAGGCGCAGGGGATCGTCGAGTCGGTCGTCAGCGAGCTCTTGTCGACTTACCTCGAGGAGCATCCCGCGGTCGCGAAGAGCCTCGTGATGAAGGCGATGCGCGCTCAAGCGGCGCGCGAGGCGGCACGCAAGGCGCGCGACCTCGTGCGACGGAAGAGCGCGCTCGCGTCGGGGAACTTGCCCGGCAAGCTGGCCGACTGCCAGTCGTCGAACTTGGACGAGAGCGAGCTGTACCTCGTCGAAGGTGATAGCGCCGGTGGCTCGGCCAAGATGGGCCGCGATCGGCGGTATCAGGCGATCCTGCCGCTGAAGGGCAAGATCCTGAACGTCGAGCGCGCGCGGCTCGACAAGATGCTCTCGCACTCGGAAATCCAGATCATCATCGCGGCGATGGGCACGGGCATCGCCGATGAGTTCGATCTGACGAAGCTGCGCTACGGCAAGACGATCATCATGACGGACGCCGATGTGGACGGTTCCCACATCCGCACGTTGCTCTTGACGTTCTTCTTCCGGCACATGCGCGAGCTGGTGGAGGCGGGTCGCCTCTACATCGCGCAACCGCCGCTGTACAAGCTCACCTCGAAGAAGGAGAGCCGCTACGTCACGACGGATGCGGAGCTGCGTCAGATCCTGATCGATCGCGGCGTCGAAGCGCTGACCGTGCGCGACGCGAAGACCGGCAAGTCGTGGGAAGGCGGATCCCTGCGCGCGTTGTGCGAAGACCTCCGTCGTCTCGAGGAGCTGTGCAACAGTCTGGCGCCGGCGTGGGCTCGGGTCGAAGCGTCCGAAGTGCTACGCACGTGGGACGGAACGCGAGTTCGCGCGCACCTCGCGCGCGCGGATGGGCGCGAGCACTGGTTCGACAAGCTCTCGGAACTGCAGGACTTCCTCGAGCTCCAGAAAGTCGGACGACGGAACGAGCTCGCGATCTACGAAGGCCCGGACAGCGCGGTTGGACGCGAAGAGGCTGATGTCGTCGTGTGCCACCTGGCGCACGTCGAGGATCTGGCGAAGACCCTGGCCGGGATCGAGCAGAAGGGCGTGGCGCTGCGCTCAGGAACGGAGTGGATCGTCGAGGGCGGCAAGGACGAAGCGCGTTGCACGACGCCGCTGCAGTTGGCGTTGGCCGTGCGCAAGAGCGCGCAGTCGGACGTCGACATCCAGCGCTACAAAGGCCTGGGCGAGATGGACGCCGATCAGCTCTGGGAGTCGACGATGGATCCGGCGCGCCGGACGCTCTACCTCGTGACGCTCGAGGATGCGATGGGCGCCGACGAGATCTTCACGCTTCTGATGAGCGACGCGGTCGAGCCGCGTCGGAACTACATCGAGCGGCACGCGCTGGAGATCACGAATCTCGACGTCTGATCGGCCGTGCAGAGATCGATCGCACGCCATCAGAGCCTGTGAAAAAATCACAGGCGACGCGCTGCGGAAGCGGCGCCACTCGTTTCTGGGAGCGCGTGAAGAATCGAGCCTACGCGCTCATCGCGCTGGCTGAGGCCCGCAACCTCGAGCTATCGGCGCTCTGCGAGGGGAGTCTCGGAAGTAGTAGCTCAGATGTTGGTGGCGCCGCTTCCGCGGCAGGTCGCCCGTGATTCCTTCACGGCCTATCAGCGGATCTGGTCGGCGTAGCGTCGGCCCAACTGCTCAACGGAACGGTCTGTCGTGCTACTTCGTTCGCCCCTTCAAGCTGGGCGAAGTGGCCACGAGGGAGGTTCCGCGGAAGTTCCGTCGGCCTCCTCGCATCGCCTCGGTGCGATCTGGCGAGCAACCGGATCTGCTGCACGGCGAGTGGCCAGCGCCGACGGGTTGCGTGGCACGAGCGCCGCGAGATCTGGCGAAGCGCTCGCGGGCCCATGGTCGTCGCGGCCGGAAACAAGTTCCGGCTCAGGGCCGGGGGGAGCGCGGGTCGATAGTCGTTCACGTGTCGGATGCGCTCCGACCCGGGGAACCCACTTGAAGCTCCACCAGCGGCTCGACTACCAACGACTCTCGGACGCGCTCGTCGATCGCGGCATGTGTGAAGTGCAGGCGCTGCGCGAAGCGATGCAACTCAGCGGTCATGGCACGGGCTCGTTCGTCGAGTCGATCGTGAACGCGAACCTCGTGGGCGACTGGGAACTCGGCAAGGTCGTGGCGGAGATCTACAACCTGCCGTTCCTGCCGATCGAGCTGTGCAGTCCGGACCCGCGCGCGCTCGACGGGCTGGATGCCGCGTACTTGGCGGAGCACGGACTCGTTCCGCTCGGACGTTTCGGTGGAGTGCTCACCGTCCTGATGCCCGGGCTCGTCATGGCCGAGGTGTTGAGTGGGATCCCTATCGCCGAAGGCGAGTTGACGATCCTCCCCTTGGTCGGCTCGGTACAGAGCAACCGGCGCTGGATCGACCAGAACCTCGTGCCGAAGCTGCGCAAATCGTTGCCAGTGGCAGCGGAGCAAGCTGGTGCGGTGCTCTCGAATCCCGAGTGGGGCAACATCTTCGACGCCGCAGACGCGGCAGTGCTCTTCGATCTGCACCCCGGACAGAACTCGGCCTGAGAATCGAGGCATCGCGGCTCGATGCGCGACGGGGTAGCCTACGCCCCGTGAACGCGGTCTCGAGACGCCGCGCGAGGAGCCGAGCATGCGCAGCATTTGGACGATCGTTGGGTACGGGATTCTGATCTTCCCGTCGTGTTCCGGAGTGGATGCGGTGAGTGCGAACGCGGCTGTCGTCACGCACGGTCTCGAATCACGCTTCGACTTCGAGTCGGATGAGATCGGCACATTTCCCGCGGGTTTCTCGAGCGACAGGACCGGCGAAGGCCCCCTCGGCAAGTGGGTGATCGACGCCGGCGATGGGGCGCCGTTGCGCGGGCGAGTGTTGGCCCAGCTCGACACGGATGCGACGGAAGCGCGCTATCCCGTGTGCATCGCGGACGCAGTGTCGGCGCGCGATGTGCGGACATCAGTGCACTTCCAGGCGCGAGCAGGAGAGATCGACCAAGCTGCTGGCATCGTCCTGCGCTACCACGATCCAAGGAACTACTACTTGGCCCGCGCCAACGCGCTCGAGGGGAACGTGCGCTTCTACAAGGTCGTCGACGGCACGCGGAAGCAGCTCGGGAGTGCGTTGACGAACGTGATGCCGAGGACATGGCACAAGCTGCTCGTCGAAGCGCGTGGATCCACGTTTCGCGTCGAGTACGACGGGACGACGCTCTTCACGGTCCTGGACGAAGCGATCCCGCGGGCCGGCAAGTGCGGGCTGTGGACGAAGGCCGACAGCGTGACGTGGTTCGACGAACTCACGAGCGAATCGTTCGACGGCGTGCGCTAGTGTCCCGTCCGCGAAGTTCGTGTGTGAATTCGAGCCACCTGGAGCTCCCTGGCGGCGTTGCCGCTCCTCCGAGCATCCATGAATGCGCGTCGTCGCGGCGCCTAGCCAGAGAGATCCACTTGGCCCGACTTCACACACGAACTTCGCGGACGGGACACTAGTGGGGTGATTCCGGAGTTCGCTGCACGATTCACCCCGCTTGCGTCCTCCCCGCGGCGTCGGCGCTCCTCCCTAGGGTCACAACGAACCCGCGTCGTCGCGCCTTCTTGCAGGAAGAACGCCAACAGGGCAACGATTGCAGCGAACTTCGCGGACGGGACACGAGGAGCCTCGATCACAGCTCGAGACAGGTGCCAGCAAGTCGGCGGAGGACTGCGAGCTGGCGTCAGGGCGTCGTGCCGAACCGCGCGCCCGGTTCGAGTCGAGCGCCGCGTGACCAGGCGGAAGCCTCCATGCGTCCTTTGCCGGCCGGTTTGAGGGCGCGGATCTCGAGCGCGCCGCCTCCACATGCGACGACGAGCTGAGTGCGGCTCTCGAGGATCGTCCCCGGCAGCTCGGCGTGAATGCGTTCGATGTGCGGACGCACGTCGAGGACGGTGATCTCGACGCCTCCCGGCGCCGTCGTTCGAGCACCGGGCCACGGCGTGCGCGCACGGACGTGTCGATCGATCGCGCAGCAACCTAGCGCCCAATCGATCGCGCCTTCCTCCTTGCGGATGCGCTTGGCGTAGGTCGCGAGTGCGGGATCCTGAGGCCGTGGCACCAGAGCGCCCCCCTCGACGAGGTCGAGCGCGCGCAGTGCAGCGACCGCCCCGAGATCCGCCAGGCGAGCGAGGAGTTCGCCCGCGTTCTCATGGACTCCGATGGGGATGCGCTCTGCATGCACGACGTCGCCTTCGTCGAGCGCGAGGACCATCCGCTGCACGGCGACGCCGGTCTCTTCGTCACCCGCGAGGATTGCGGCCTGGATCGGTGATGCGCCGCGATGACGCGGGAGGAGCGAAGCATGCACGTTGAAAGCGCCGCGCGGCGCGAGGTCGAGCACGTCCTGCTTCAAGATCTCGCCGTAGCTCGCGACGAGCAAGACGTCGGGCGCGAACGCGCGCAAGGCTGCGAGGAACTCTGGGCCGCGCGCACGTTCGGGCTGGATGATCGCGATCGAGTGTTCACGCGCGAGTTCGACGAGCGGCGACTCGGCGACCTGCATCCCGCGACCGCGCGGCTTGTCCGGCTTCGTGACGAGCGCGACTGCGGAGTGACGCGTGCTTGCGACGAGACTCGCGAAGACGGGTGTCGCGAAGGGCGGCGATCCGAGGAAGACGACGCGCACGCGGACCTCAGAGGGGAAGAGACGGGGAGGGGGAGTCGACCGAAGGCTCGCGAGAAAGTCATGAGTGCTCGCGCGGCGGAGCGGCGCAGCAAGCACCTCTCTGCGCGTTGGCTCGATTTTTCACACGCTCATCGCGCGGGCTGACGCATGCAACCCTGAGCTATCGGCGCCCTGCGAGAGGAATCTCGGAAGTAGTAGCTCAGGGCCTGCGAAGAAATCATGGGCTCGCGCCTCGAGAAGCAGCTCAGCGGAGTCGTTGAAGGCTGTCGCCTCGATGGAGTCATCGCCTCAGAGCCTGTGAAGAAATCACAGGCGACGCGCCGCGGAAGCGGCGCCACTAGGTTCTGAGAGGCCGTAGGATCGATTTCTTCACGGCCTCTCAGAGCGGCGCTGCTCGGTGTTCTCTGGCCGCAGCATGGATTCCGTCACCACCTCGCGGACGGTGCGGATCGGACGCGCACCGCTCATCAGGAGAGCGTGCGGATCGTGAGCTTCGCACACGGAGCGAGGACCACGCGCAGAAGTCACGCCGTCCGTCCGCGGACCTTCACGAGAGATGCGGCTCGACCGCCGCCTTGAGCTTCTCGTACGGCATCTGACCACGCACTTGGGCGACGGGCTGATCGATGCCCTTCTTGAAGAGGAGGAACGTCGGGATCGCGCTGATGCCGTAGCGCGACGGGACTTCCGGGTTGTCCTCGGTGTTCAGCTTCACGACCTTCAAGCGGCCTTGGAATTCCTGGGCGAGTTTGTCCACCCAAGGCGTCATCGCTTTGCACGGCCCGCACCACGGCGCCCAGAAGTCGACGAGCACGGGCGTCGTGCTCTGCGTGACGGCTGCATCCCAGGTCGAGTCGGTGACGTCGGTGGCGTTGCTCATTGTGGTCGGGACAATCTGGTCGGGACAATCTGGTCGGAACTGTCTGGTTGGAAACTGTCAGCCCGAGAATCGTCTTCGCGGGCGGTTCCGAGCGCGGGTCGCGAAGTGCGCGACGTCTCTTGGTTTGGGCCCAGACTATGGGACGCGGATGCTTGGCCGTCTAGCCCACGGAAGATGCGGAGGTGTTCGCGGACGAGCCCGTCGCCGCCGACCCGTTCGCATCGGAGGCTGTGGAAGGGGTTTCCGCCTCGCCTTCGCGCGCTTCGTCATCGAAGACGGTGTCGCGCAGGATCTCGGAGACGGGCGCGGGCAGATCGTCGCGCAGACGGATCGTGATCTCGTCCGGGCTGTCCTGCTCGAGGCGGACGAGGCCGAGGCGAGCGAGTTCGAGCAGCGCGCAGAAGGACCCGATGAGTGATTCGCGTGTGGGTTCGGCGTCGACGGCGAGAACGAGGTCCTTGAGGGAACTTGCGGGTCGCTCTTGGAGGATGCGCGCCATTTCCTCGACGAAATGACGCAGCGGACGGCGATCGCGCACGATTTGGTGCGGACGGTTCGCGAGCGTTTCGCGCAGGAGTCGCGAGAACTGCGCCAGAAGATCCCACGTCGTGACCTCGCCCAGATCGAACTCGGGTCCGTTCTCGGGCTCGGGGATCGGGCTCGCGCCGCGCGCGTGTTGGAGCGAGCGCACCGCGAAGCGCGTTCCGAGGTCCTCGGACGCTTCACGGAAGCGGCGGTACTCGATGAGGCGCTGGATGAGCTCGTCCTTCGGGTCGAGACCGTCGTCGAGGTCGACGTTTTCGCGCGGCAGGAGCGAGCGACTCTTGATCGACATGAGCGTTGCCGCCATGACGAGAAAGTCGCCCGCGACTTCGATGTCGAGGTCTTTCATCGCGTGGATGTACTCGAGGTACCCCTTGAGCACGCGCGAGATCTCGACCTCGTGGATCTCGACCTCTTGCTCGCGCACGAGGTGCAGAAGCAAGTCCATCGGGCCCTGGAAAACCCGGTCGAGACGCACGGTGTAGCCGTTGTCGCTCACCACAAGCCTCCGATCGTGACGACCTGTTCGGCGCCGGTCACGACGAGCTCCACGAGCCGATAGATCTGATTCGCGAAGGGTTCCCAGCGCATGAGGAGGAACACGATGACGATGCCGAACGCGCCGACCTGGTTGTACGACTCGCGCAGACTCGGCGGCAGCATCCAGGTAAGGATGCGCGATCCGTCGAGCGGCGGAATGGGAATCAGGTTGAACACGAAAAGGACGGCATTCGCCAGGACCGCCGACT
>JAYTBY010000299.1:0-4043 GCA_043736755.1 Planctomycetota bacterium
GCGCGCGACTCGAGACGTCGTCCCATTTCTGGGCCGCGTCCTGTGGAGAACAGAACTGCCGCGGAACACCCCGAGGTGATTCGCGGCAGTTTCGACTCCGACGAGCGTCGCTCGACGGTGTGTGGATTCAGAACAGGCGATCGAGCGCAGCTGCGGCGCTCGAGGAGAAGTCGCTCGAGAGCCCGGACTGGGCCGACGGTTCGCGCTTGTCGATCTCGTTCAGGATCTCGGTGAGGCGCCGCACGGACTCGACGGCGTAGTAGCGCACCAGTCCGAGGTTCGTGCGCTGATCGAAGACCATCGCGAGCAAAGCGCGCTCGCCGACCAGCGAGATCTGGATGCTCACTCGCTCGCCCTGGTGAAAGAGCGTGGCGAACTCGTCCTCGCCGAGCAGGCGCGCCATCTCGCGGGTGGCTGCGAAGGACCCCGCGACGAGCGCGGAGACCGATTCGAGCGAGTTCTGCACGGCATCCCCACGTCGCGTGACGAGGTGGCCGTCGCGGTCGATCAAGAAGGCGCAGCGCGAGCCCGAGAGCTCGAGCAGGCCGTCGATCTCTTCGTCGAGGCGCTGGACGTCCTTCTCGTAGAAAATGAGGCGTTCGCTGCGCAGTTTCTGGTCCATCATGGCCATGGTTTTGTGCTCTTAGGGGGGATCAGAGGACGGACAGGACCATCTTGGCCACGAATGCGCCGACGCCGAGGGCGACGACGATGAACACCGCGGTGTAGACGAGTCGCTTCTTGCCCGAAACGGGCGTGGGCATCGGTTGGTTGCGCGGCTGGATGCGCGCGCCGACCTCCGCCGCGACCGGAGCGGGCGGCGCAGACGGCTTCGTGGCTGCAGCGCGCGGCTTCGGAGCCGGACCGGGCGAGCCCGCTCCGCCCTTGTCCACGCGCAGCATCTGGACGGTGCTCTGCGGGGCTGGTGCGTTCGGCGCCATGAGCGTCACCGGAGCACTCTGCATCTGCATGCCGTGTTGTTGCTGCTGCTGCATCTGCATTCCGGGCTGCATGCCCGCCTGACCTTGCGGCGCGTAGCCGTAGCCCGTCTGGTGCATCGCGGCCTGAGCGTGCTGTGCGATCGGCCCGGGGACATGCATCTGCGGATGCACCATGCCCGGCTGTTGGCCCTGCATGTGCTGCTGCGGCATGTGGCCTTGCTGCTGCATCGGCTGCTGCTGCATCGGCTGCTGCTGCATCCCCGGGTGCTTTCCGTGCTGCATGCCCGGTTGCATCGGCGGCGCATGCACGACCGTGCGCGAGAGCGAGTCCGGATAGCCCGCTTGCGCCGGCATCATCGGTTGGACGTGCTGAACGTGCTGGCCGGGTTGCATCGCCATGCCCGGCGACATCGGCTGCGCGCGTTGTGCACCCATCTGCTGTGCGACTTGCGGCGCCATCGGCTGGGCTGTCGGCGCGGTGTTGTAGCCCGTCTGCTGAAGCGTGCGCGGGGTCGGCGCGACTCCACCATTCGGAGCGGGATGGAACCCCGTCTGACCGAGGCCCGCCTGGATGCCGGCTTGCGGCGCGCTCGAGCGGCTACCCGTGTGGATCGACTCGAGGACTCGCGCGGCCAGCGCCTTGAGCGTCGGGAACACTCCCTGGCCGGAGTTCGCGATCGCCTCGTAGCACGGTGCGCCGTAGGGGTTCAGAAGCCGCTGCAGCTCTTCAACCGGCAAGGCGTCCGGGAGGTCGCGCTTGTTGTATTGGATGATGAGCGGCATCGTCGCGAGCGACTTGCCGTACTCGGCCAAGTTCTGCTCGAGGTTGCGCATCGACTCGAGGTTCTCCTCGACCATCGAAGCCGAGGAATCCGCCACGAACACGACACCGTCCACGCCCTGGAGGACGAGCTTGCGCGTCGAGTTGTAGTAGACCTGACCCGGGACCGTGTAGAGCTGGAAGCACGTCCGCATGCCCGCGACCGTTCCGAGGTCGAGCGGCATGAAGTCGAAGAACAGCGTGCGATCGCCGTCCGTGCTGATGCTCGTCAGGTCGCCGCGATTCGGAGCCGGAGCGCGCTGGTGAACGATCTCCAGGTTCGTCGTCTTCCCCGACATGCCCGGGCCGTAGTAGACGACCTTGGCGTTGACTTGCTTTTGAGCGAAGTTGATCTGGACCATGCGTCAGTTCCCGGAATTCGTGGGGTCCTCGGTCCCGCTCAGCGCCTGCGCTACTCCCGCGTCGTTCGCGGAGAATGGCTGAGGGCTCCTGGCGGTTTGCTTTGACGAAGGCGTGGTCGGCAGCGGAGCACGAGGCTCCCCGTTTCGACTCGCTTCGGTGTTCGATTGCGCGGCCGCCTCCGGCGTGGCGCGCGGTAGAGCTGGTTGACGCAGGTGGCGCAACATGCGTCCGACCGCGGCTTCCATGGGCATGCGCAGTTGTTCCGCGCTCGCGCCGCTCTCGAGGACGACGACGAGCAAGGCGCCCGGCGCCTGCATCGCGACGAGCGTCCCACGCACGGCGCGCAGCACGAGGTGACGCGGTGCGTCCCAGGCCAGGGGGGCCGTCGCGCGGTTCACTTCAGCGACCCAAGCCGCCGCCAGAGCGGCGAGCGCGTCAAGCTCGCCGGATTCGCCGCCGCCGCGCGGGGCCGCGCGGCCTTGCACGGTGATCGGCACGCCGTCGGTCGTGATCAGGGCCGCCGTGCGGACGCCAGCGATGCGCGCCAGAGGTTCGAGGATGTGCTTCACGCGACGTCTCCCGTGTTGGTGGACACCGAGCCCGCGCCGGCGAGCTGTCGCAGCCGCTCCTCGTGGCGCTGATCCATGGATCCCTCGCACCAGAGCGCGGAGGAGCCCTGTTCACCGATGACGACGACGAGCGTCCCGAAGTCGCCTTCGAGGCGCGCGCTCTGTGCGGCGCCGAGTCCGAGCTTGCGTGCCGCGGCACGGCAGCCGAAGACGACTTCGCGCACGGCGCGCGCCGCGCGCTCGGCCGTCGCGCCCTTCGGTCCTTGGACGAGCGCCGTGGCTCCGCGCGCGAAGAACGCGGCTTGCACGCCGGGCTCCTTGACGAGGCTCTGCAGCATCGGCCGTACGCTGACCGACTCGATCGCTTCTTGCTTCTCGGGCGCGTCGTCGACGAGCCGACCGGTGCGCTCGACTTCGCGTAGCGCCTGATCGATCCCCTTCGATCCGTCGGCCAGCGCGACGAGGGTACGGAACCGCGCCTCGAGAGAGGGATCGCCCGGGAAGTGCTCCAAGAGCCGCGCGATCGAGCGCCGCGCCTCGGACCACGCGCCCACGCGCGATGAGAGCTGGAGGAAGAGCCGCACGGGACGCGGGTCGTTGGGCAGGGCTTCTTCGGCGGCCTTCGCGAGGTCGAACGCAAGGCGTCCGTCGTCGCGGCGTCGGTCGGCGAAGAAGCGCTCCGTGCGCGCCAACGCGCGGAAGTAGGCCGCTTCACCGCTCTTCGTGCTCTGGTGCCACTCGACGGCGACCTCTTCCGCGCGCGCGGTTCGGCCGGCCTCGATCAGGAGTTCGCACAGTTCCCTGCGGAGCGCCGGGCGCGGCGAGGTGCGCAGCTCCTGCTGGAGATCCCGGATGCGGCCCTCGACGCGCAGCGACCGCGTGCGGTCCGCCAAACGCTTGAGTTCGACGTCGCCCGGGAAGAGCTTCAAGCCCTCGGCGGTGACGCGCATGACGTCGTCGAGCTCGCCGACCACGGCGTGCTCTTGCGCCAACTCCGCGTAGGCCTCGGGCGACGGATCCTTGGCTACGCGGCGCGCTGCAAGGCGCGTTCGGCCACTGGATAGGATGCGGTTCAGGAAGCTCATCGCACGTGTCCTTTGCCCTCGGGTCCCTTCTCGATCCACTCGGCGATCGCCGCGACGTTTGTCTCGACGTCGCTCCGCGCCGACCAATCCTTGCCACCCAGTTCGAGCGCGCGACGCAGTTCGACGAGTGCATCGTCGAAGCGTCCCTGTTGTGCGAGCAGCATCCCGCGCGAGCGCGTGGACTCGGCCAGTTCGCTGGATTGACTGACCTCGAGGCGTACCTCGGCCGCTTTAGCCGCCGCAACCGCCTCGATCTCGCGCGCCG
>JAYTBY010000300.1:0-1814 GCA_043736755.1 Planctomycetota bacterium
CGTCGCCGAGCAGCACCACGGCCTGAACACGCTCCTCGATCGCCGCCTCGACGGTCCGACGCCAAGCCTCGCGCGGCCCGAGCGCGTCGCGGCCGCCGAGCGCCGTCGCGATATCCTCCGGCACGCTGCCCGGCCGTCGTCCGAGATGGATGTCACCGACAGCGAGGATGCGCAGGGTCATCGATTGATCGCTCGCGGGAAGCGCGCCGGTGCGGAGTCTACCGCCGCGATCGCGGACGCGGGCGCTCACTCGGGGTCGTGAGGAACACTCCCTGCGCGCGCAGCTTGCGCACCAGCTCGGTCAGCTTCTTCCCGGAGGGCAGTTCGACGACCGTCGTGCCGATCAGCCGCGCACCGCCACCCGCTTCGGCGACGAGCCGCAACGCCGCGTCCGCGTCGCCGCAACGCACGATCGTCACCTCCTCGACCGCGAGCGCGAGCGTCGCCGCGGCCCAACCGCGGATCTCACGCTCGACGTTGCGCGGGATCGGATTCAGCGAGGCCTCCGTCAGCGCCGTGATCATGGCGTCGGCGTCCAGACCCGCGTTCGCCGCGCGACTCACGGACGAGCGCGTGATCCGCAGGATCGTGCGTTCCTGATCGCCTCGGCGATCGGCGAACGCAACCAACTGGGACTCGATCCCGGGGGCGGCGCTCGGGAAGACGATGTCGAAGTTCGGCTGCACGATCACGAGCTTCTCCTCGGCGCCCGCGCTCGAGCCGGGCCATTCTTCCGTCGTGCCGAACAGGTAGGCCGCGAGCGGCGTCAGGGCGAAAGCGGGGCGCCGACCTTCTCCGTGGTCGCTCGCGACAGCCGCGCCGAAGGGCAGGAGCCGCGTGTGCAGGAACGCGAGGAGCATGTCGCTCCAGTGGGCTTCGAGGAGCTCCGGGTCGAGCTCGTGCTGACCGGAGCGCTTGGGCGTAGAGACCCGCGGGCAACGAACTTCCGTCCGGTGTTTGAGGAACTTCCCGACGTCGAAGAACTCGCCGACAGGGAGGTCCGCGAAGGCCGCGACCACGTGCTGGGCCTTCTCGGATCGGGACCCGATCCTCACGTCCACTTGGAGCGGAGACAGAAACGTCAGCTCGTTGCGCCGGGCTTCGACCTGGAACGGCGGATCGTCATCCCAGTCGCTCTCGGCGTCGAAGTTCGGGTCGAGCTCGTCCTCCACCAAAACCAGGTTCGGAGGCTCGGCTCGCACGCGCGCCGCCTTGGCCTGCTTCTGCGGGACAGGTTTGCGCTCCGCTGTGTTCCGCAGCGCGTCCAAGATCCACTTGTGTCGCTCGGCCGGACGGAGCTGCAGCCAAGTTCGCGCCTCGTGAGTCACCGTCCAGGCCAACGCGAGCTCCAGCCAACCGAAGAGCCGCGCGTTCTCCAGCGCGAAGAGCGTTCTCCAGCCGCTCCCGGAATGCATCTCGGAGTGGAACTCCGTGAGGACCGCGTTCTGGCGGCGCTGCGCTGCTTGGAGTTCGCGGCGGCGCTTCTCGTAGGGCAAGCCGTCCTGGGCGCGAACCTTCAGCGGCTCGCGCGCCACGTCGACGATCAATTGCTCGAGATCCTGGACGCCGAAGGCTGTCGAGCGGTCGGGGCTCGGCGTGATGGAACGCGGCGCAGGAGGCGGCTCACGATGCAGACGCGCGCTGACGGCCGGCCACAAGCTGAGCACGATCACGCCATCGACGGGGTTCACGGCCAGGAACGCGAGACCGTAGCGCACGAGTCCCAGCGCGGCCGGCGCGACGAGTTCGCGGGACTTCGAGTCCGTCCACAGATCGAGGAACGGGATCGGACCGGGCTGCGCGACGAGCCGCTC
>JAYTBY010000301.1:0-1813 GCA_043736755.1 Planctomycetota bacterium
TCGTCCTGGCACCGTTGCTCACGTCGATGCTCATCCAGTCGTTCCGCGTCGTCGCCGCGAATCCCTCCGCGGAGAGGAACTGCGCGTCGAACTGGATCATGCTCAGTCCCTCGGGATGCGTGAACTCGACGGCGACGCCCGCTCCCGTGCGCGGCGTCGATCCGGCGCCTTCCGTCGGTGGTAGCGACGCGTTCGTCGATTGCGCACCGAGTTCGCACCACAGTGAGCCATCGGAAGGCATCTCGCCGTCAGCGCCGGTCGCGGCGCTGCGCACGACGATTCCGCCCGGCGTTCCCGCGCCGTAGAAGGGGACATACGCGCCGTTGGGCGCGGATCCGGCCACTTGGGCCTCGAAGCTCGCATCGGTCAGCGGTGCTGTGACGCGGATCGCATTCGTCGCGATGAACTCGTCGACACCCAGAACGCCCGACGCTTCGAGCCGAACCGTGAACGTGCCCGGCGTCTCGTAACGGTGGATCGGATCGCGTTCCGTGGACGTCGCTCCATCACCGAAGTCCCAAGCGAACGTCGTCGGATTCCCCGTGCTCGTGTTCGTGAACAGAGCATCGAGAGGGCGCGGGCCTGTAGCTCCGAGGATCGTGAACGAGGCCGTCAGGGCCTGTGTCGTCGGCGCCGAGCTGCCACCGCCGCCTCCGCCGCCGCAGCTCTCGAGCAGGGCCGACAGTACGAGGAGCAGAGAAGTCAGACAGGGACGAAAGAAGCTTGAAGGTCGGGAAGCGCGCATGGGAACGGGGGGGCGAGCGCCACGAGAAGCCGTGGGAACGGAGAGGGACCCGGATCAGGTCCCCCAGGCGGGGAGCGCGAAAATAGCACGCGAGCCGACTCCCGGCCTCGGAACGCGGATGACGCGTACTGGTAGACGGCCGGGCTACTCGGGCGAACGCCCGAATCGTCCGTCGCCGGCCGGGAACTAGGGCCTTCTTCTCGGACTTCAGTCGCGTCGACCTTCGACGGAGGTCACTTCGATGCCGTTGCGATGGAGGAGTTCGGCAGTGATGCCGCGGCCCACGACGAGCGCGTTCGCGACGTGCGTGTGGCACGAACCGCAGGAAGGCGAGCGCGCTTTCAGGAAAGCACGTGTGATGCCGTGAGCTCGGCACTGATCGAGCGCACCCTCGGCACCGCGCACGAACTCCGCGGTCACGTCGACGCCGCGATCGGTGACGACGCGGTCGCGACCGTCGAGCACGGCGGCCGCGGATTCGCGCTCGATCCACGCCGGCGGCCTCGGCGTCCCGAGACCGCCGTGCTCCTCGGGGCAGAACGCGACGGGCTCGAGCCCCGCCGACACGAGCTCGCTCATCAACGGCCGATCGGTGTTCGCGCGAGCGTCGTAGCGACACTCGCGGCCGATGAGGCAAGCCGAGACGAGCACCTTCGAAGGCTCGTTCATCGCGGGGTTTCCGCGCTCTTCGTCCACGCGCCGATCAGCGCACCGGCTGCCGCGTCGGCCGCCTTGGTCGCCGCTTCGCCGCCTTGATTCGTCGCCACGAGGACGCCGAATCCCTTCTCGGGCGCGAGCCACACGACACAGAACCACATCGTGTTCGATCCCGAATGCGTCAGCACGCTCTTGCCGCCCCACGGCCGCTCCAGCGACATCCAACCCATCGCGTACGCGTCGAGTCCGTCCTTCGGCGGCGTGTGCATGCGCGCGAAAGTCGTCGGAGAGAGGCCGAGTCCGCCATCCTTCGCGCCGCGCAAGTGGAGCGCGGCATAGCGCGCCCACTCGCCGAGCGGAGCATGAACGCGTCCCGCGGGCGCGATCGCTGGCGGATTGTCCGCGCCGAGA
>JAYTBY010000302.1:0-1812 GCA_043736755.1 Planctomycetota bacterium
CGCATGGTTTCCGACGTGCTGTTGCTCGAAGACATCCGCCGTGGGCTCGTCACGCCGGCCACGCGGCGCGGGCCACTCTCGTTCGAGCGGCGGCCGATCGCACCAACGGCCGAGATTCTGCGCCAGCTCCGTGAGGACCGGGACGCGAGATGATCTACGTCGACAGTTCGGTGTTCCTTGCGTATCCACTCGGCGAGGACGTCGCGCCTTCCGAGGCCTTCTGGGATGGCCGACTGACTTCCAGCCGGCTCCTCGAGTTCGAGGCCTGGAACCGTCTCCATTCCCTGGGCCTTGCCGAAGAGCGCGAGGCCGAGGCGCGAGAACTCCTCTCGAGCCCCGAGTTCTTCGAGTTGGCCGAGCCCGTCGTTTCGCGCGCGCTCCACGCTTATCCCGTTCCGGTGCGCACTCTCGACGGACTGCACTTGGCGACCCTCGAGTACGCCCGATGTCGGTCGCCGCGCATCGAACTCGCAACGTACGACCGGCGCATGCGCGAGTGTGCGCGAGCCCTCGGCTTCGGGGTCGTCGAGCCGTGACGAGCGGTTCCCGCGTCGATCGGCGCATGCGCATCCTGCTGACTTCTCCAGTCTTCCCGCCCGACCTCGGTGGCCCGGCGACCTACGTGCCGTCGCTCGGCCGTTTCCTCGTCGAGCGCGGTCACGACGTCGAGGTCGTTGCGTTCTGCTCGGATCCTGAGCCGAAGGGCTGGCCGTTCCGCGTCGTCTCGATCTCGCGGGGCGCGTTGCCGGTCCGCTATCTCAAGGCGTTCTGGCAGGTGTGGAAGTCGGCCAAGCACGCCGACGTCGTCTACGTAAACGAGCACCTCGCGTTGCTCCACGTGTTGGCCGCGAAGCTGCGTGGGAAACCCGTGATGATCCGCATCATGGTCGACGGCGCGTGGGAGATCTCGCACCGTCGTGGTTGGTGCGGCGACGACGACATCGTCACGTTCCAAGGGAAGACGTACGGCTGGCAGGTGAAGCTGACGCGCGCGCTGCAACGGCGTTGGTGGCGTTGGAGCGATCACGTCATCGCGTGTTCGGAGTTCCTGCGTCAAATCGTGATCGGTTACGGAGTGCCGCCGACGAAAGTGCAGCGCATTCACAACGCGTATCACGGACCGCGCGCGGAGGACGTGGGCGAAACACGCGCTGAAGCGCGCACGAAACTCGGTCTCGATCCGACGAAGAAGTACGCGCTCACGATCTGTCGCCTCATGGTGTGGAAGCGCGTCGACGGGATCCTCGAAGCGCTCGTTGGACTGCCGGACGACGTGCATCTCCTCGTCGCAGGCGACGGCGACATGCTCGAGCCTTGGCGTGCGCACGGCGAGAAGTTGGGCCTCGGCGAGCGCGTCCATTGGCTGGGCAACGTGCCGCACAAGGACATCCCGCTCTACATCCGCGCGTCCGACGTGTTCGTCTTGAACAGTCGCTACGAAGGGCTGTCGCACACGCTGCTCGAGGTCCTGAACCTCGGCACGCCGATCGTCGCGAGTGGTGTGTGCGGAAACCCCGAGGTCGTCGCGGACGGCGTGAACGGACTCCTCGTCAACCCGCTGCGTCCGGCCGAACTGCGCGACGCGCTGCGACGGATCTTCGCCGAGCCCGAACTCGCGCAACGCTTCGTCGCGGCCGGATTGGCACGCCGCCACGAGTTCCGGCGCGACCTGACCTTCGCGGACGTGGAAGGCCAGCTCGCGCGGCTCGCCGGGAAGCGCTGACCGCTTCGCGCCCTCGGAGACGTGCCGCCAGGATTCGCGATCCCTCGGGCGCTTCACGGGCCTCCGAGGCGCCCGGAAGGGCTCGATCC
>JAYTBY010000303.1:0-1811 GCA_043736755.1 Planctomycetota bacterium
CACATACCGAGCTTCTCAGTTGGCTCCGGCCTCGACCAGTCCGCCGACCTCGGGCGGATAGCAACAGTAGACGGCCAGGCGTCGGTCCTCGCGGAGTGCGCCGCGCACTCGGTCTCCGGGGCGCAGCCAGTGCGCCAACTCGGACTCGACGATCGCCTCGTGCGCCATCCCGCTGCGGCTCTGCAGCTGACCCGCTCCGTCGGCCTCGATCGAAACGACCTCGAACAGCTCACCCTCGTCGCGCCGCGCACCGCGAGTCCGCCGCTGATTCGCCTCGGCGATGCGCGGGAGGGTCGTTCCGAGGCGCACCAACGTGGCCTGGAAGTCCGTGTGGAGCGGGACCTCGTGCTCGCCCTCGGCCCAGCGGCAGAAGTCGGCCAGCGACGCGATCCGTGCTCGCGCATCGTCCGCTCCACCGAGCGTATCGTTCTCGGGGAGCCACCAACCCGCGTAGACGAGCAGATCGCGGGCGCGCAAGTTTTCGAAGACGCCCACATGCTCGGCGGATCGCCCGAGGTCGCGCAAATTCGCGTGACGTGAAGCGCCGGACTCGCCTTCACGCGTCGAAGTCTCCCACAAGAACTCTTCGACCATCGCACCGACCACGCCGGGAAAGTCGGGGATCGGATCCGCGCCGCCATCCCCGTCACCGCCGTCGCCGAGTTCGAGTTCGCGCTCGAGCTCGTCGAGCAAGGTCGCCACGGGCTCGCCCGTGCGACGACGTTCTTCGAAGCGCGCGACGGCGCGTGCGACATCTGCTTGGGGTGCCGGACCCGCGTGCGGCGAAGGGTGTGGCGAGAGACTCGGGCCGACGCCCGGTCCGCGGCGCGCAAGTTGCGCCCACGCCGCGAGCAACGCGCGTCGCGCGGCATCGATGTCGATCGAACTCTCGAAGGCCAACCCGTCGAGGATCTCGGAGAGCACGTCCTGTGCTCCGTGCAGCAGACGATCCTCGTCGAACGGCGCGGCTTCGAGATCCTCGAGAAAAGTGTCGATCTCCAGGGCGTCGAGCCCCGAATCCGCGAGGAAGGCGCGCGCCGCAGCGACTGCGTCGTAGTCGTCTTCGGGAACGCCGAAGAACATCGCCTCGATCTGACGCTGTCCGACACGCAACACGCCGCGACGCTCCGTGCGCGCGCGCTCGAAGTCGGCGCGCAACGCGTCGACGAGTTCGGGGTCGCGATGGAACGCTGCCGCAGACGACAGGTGGTACACGCCGTCGCCGAGGGGAAAGATGCGGCCCGCGATCACGTCCCCCACGTGTGCGATCTGTGACGCGGCCTCGTGCGCGATCGGGAACTCGCCGCGTCCGCCGAGATCGCGCAGCCAGAAACCTTCACCCGCTTGCGCGCCGGTGACTTCGAAGACGCCCGTGTGGGTCTCACGCAAGCCCACGAACCAAGCTTCCTCGGGGCTCGCTTCGTCCGCGAGAATCGTCGCCAGCGCGCGCGGCAAGGCCAACTCAGGCCCGTCTGTTTCCGCGCGCTCCAAGAGGAACCACTCGAGATGGCGCCGTCGCGCGCCGTCGCTGTCGTCGGGCGCGCGCCCCAGAGGGAAGAACTCCGGCGCACTGGCCGCGAAGTCCGCGCGCCAGGTCGGATCGGCGTCGATGCGCGCGGCGGCGGTCAGGAAAAAGGCCTCGATGTCGTCGGTCGGAGTCGTCACGTCTGGATTGGGCGCGGTTGTTCGGCTTCGGCGGACTCCCTAGCCTACAGGGGCGCGGCCGCGCACCTCCAAGCGATGACATCCGAAGCGACCTCTGGTTTCGACATTCCCCGATGGTTGGACCTCGTCGGAATCGGCGTGGTCCT
>JAYTBY010000304.1:0-4030 GCA_043736755.1 Planctomycetota bacterium
GTCTCGGGGCCGCCCCAGCTCTGCAGGTAGGTCGCGCGGACGTGACGAATCTCGCCCAACCGTCCCTGCTCGACGAGCTGGCGCGCGAGTGCGACGGCCGGACAACGTCGGTAGTTGAACCACACGAACGTCTTCGAGCGCTTGGCCTTCTTCGCCGCGTCGCGCAGTTGTCGCGCCTCGGTCAACGTCGCCGCGAGCGGCTTCTCGCACGCGACGTGCTTCCCAGCTTCGAGCGCCGCGATCGCGGGCGCCAGGTGCATGTGGTTCGGAGTCGCGATGTCGACGAGCTGGAGCTTCGGATCGCTGGCGACGTCCTCCCAACGCGTCGTCCACGTCTTCCAACCGAAGCGCGCGGCAAAGAGCGCGAGTTCGTCCGCGTCACGCCCGCAGGCCGCCTGGAGGACGACTCGGCGCGGGAGGTCGAAGAAGCGGTTCGCTTGGCTCCACGCGTTGCTGTGCGCGCGGCCCATGAACTTCTGACCGATGAGACCGACGAAGAGTTCGTTCGACATGCGCGCTCTGGACCACGAGTGGGGTGCGCATTGGAGTCGCCGGGGGACGGCGGCGCAACGACAAGCGTGCCGGACACGAAACGGAAACTGACCCAGCTGGCTGTTTGTTTTTCTGGCTTTTTCCGCGACCAGGCCGGGTGCGCGACGGTCGTCCTTTTGGCGAGGCGTGGGCCCCGCGCGAAGAGGACCTCCGCATGGAACTGCCGTTCACGACGCTTCCCGCACCACGGCCGCACCGGGTCGACGCACTTTTCGTACCCCGACGCTGCCCGCACCCAACTTGCCCAGCCTTTCGGGGAGAGGGCTTCACCTACCAGCGGGCTGGCTCCTTCGTGCGGGTAGTCGACCAGCGTGTCGTTCAGCGCTTCCGCTGCCTGTCCTGCGACGCCACGTTCTCGTCGCAGTCGTTTCGCCTCGACTATCGCTTGCGCAAACCCTGGTTGCCGCTCGCGGTCTTCCAGGCCCTCGTCTCCAAGGCGAGCCTCCGCCAGACGTCCCGCTGCCTGGGCTGCAAACTCGACACCGTTCTGCACCACCTGAAGCTCGTCGGTCAGCACGGCCATGATGTGCATGGGGCGTTCTTGGCGCGCTGCCAGGCGTCGCGCGGCGGGCTGGCGGGCACCTTCCAGCTCGACGAGCTCGAGACCTTCGAGCGCAATCGACGGCTCTGCCCGCTGACTGTGCCTGTGCTGGTGCACGCGGGCACATGGTTCGTCGTGCATGCGGCGACGGGCTCCATGCCGGCACGGGGAAACTTGCGGCCGTTGGATCGCATCAAGAAGGAGCGCTACGAAGCGAAGCACGGGATCCGCATGAATCGATCGAAGGAGGCAACGACCGAATGTGTGCAAGTACTCCAGCGAGCCCTCGGGGCGCAGGCGAAGTTCGGGCTGCAAACGGACAAGAAGTCGACCTACCCGGTGATCTTCAAACAGGTGTTCCGCGGGTCCGTGAGGCACCAGCGCGTGCATTCGAAGGCGCGTCGGGATCGCAAGTGCCTGCTGTTCGCGATCAACAACAGCTTGGCGCAGATGCGGGACGGTCTGGGTCGCCTGGTGAGGAGGAGTTGGGGCCACTCGAAGTTGGAGAGAAACCTCAGCTGGCACCTGGGCGCTTGGATCCTATGGCGAAACTACGCGCGCTCGATCACGTGCGCATGCCGGAACGCGTCGGCTGCGTCGGCGGTCGGAGTCGCCACTCGCAAGCTAGCGCCGCGCGAGTTGTTGGAATGGAGGGACGATCTGCCGCGACGTTCGTGATCCGATATCGCTCGCCCAGCGTGCCTTCGAGCGACCGGCATCCGCGCCGAACCAACAGCCAGCTGGGTCAGTTTCCGGGGAGGTGGTTAGCGCCGGTTGAACGCCCGCTCGAGATCCGCCAGTGCGAACCGCACGCGCGTTGGCCTCCCGTGCACGCACGTCTGGTCCGATTCGAGGTGGCGGCCGCGCTCCAGCAGCGCCCGCATCTCGTGCTCGGTCAGCGGATCCCCCGCCATCACGGACGCGCGGCACGCGGCGCGGTGGAGCACTTCCTCGAGGAGCTTCTCGCCGGCCAGTGCCTTGTCCTCCTCGAGCAGCGCCACGATGTCGCGCACCAGCAGCGCCGGTCTCGGTCGCTGCAGTCGAGCGGGCAGTCCGTGCACGGCCAGCGTCGCTTCGCCGAAGGGCTCGACGAGGACACCCGCGCGCGTCAGCTCGGCGGACTTCGACGCGATCAGCGCGACGTGTGCGCGGTCGACCTCGACGAGTTCGGGCACGAGCAGGCGCTGGACTTCGACGTGGCCACGCGCGAGTTCGCTGCGCAGCGCCTCGAACGTGATGCGTTCGTGCAGCGCGTGCTGGTCGACGATCTCGAAGCCGTCCTCGAGTGCGCGCAGGATGTAGGTGCGCGCGACTTGGACGAGTGGCGCGCCGGACAGGGGAACGATTCGTCCTCCGTGCGCGGCGTCTGTCGAACTCGTGAACGCGGGCTCCGAGCCCGCGTCCAGTGCTCTAGCCGCGCCTCCGTCGGACGCGCGTGCCGCACCGCCGTCCACGGGCACGTCCGCTCGTTCCGCGTTGACACGTAACCACTCCGCGCTCGGCGCGACCTCGCGGACCACGAACGGTTCGGGCGCCGCTCGCGACGGGATCGCGTACTCGCCGCGGAACGGGAGCACGGCCTCGCGCGCCTCGCGCTGTCCCGCGATCTCGAGGAGCCGCGCTCCTGGCGTCGCCATGTCCGTGCGACGCACCGCCTCGCGGATCGAGTTCACCAGGAATCCGAACAGTCGACGCTCCTCGCGGAAACGAACGTCGCTCTTCTGCGGATGCACGTTGACGTCGACGGACACCGGATCCATCGCCAGTCCGAGGAACGCGACCGGTTGGCGGTGATCGAACACGAAGCCGTGGTACGCGTCCTTCAAGGCGCGCAGCAGCACTTTGTCGCGCACGGTGCGACCGTTGATGAACCACATCTGTCGCGTCGCGTCGCCGCGTGCGAACCGCGGCGGCGCCACGAGTCCCGAGAGGCGCGTCGTTCCATCCGCGGCGCGCACTTCGACCAGCTCGTTCGCGAGGTCGGCGCCGAACAGTCGCCGCACGCGCGCGCGCAAATCCATCGAGCCCTCGACGTCGAGCGCGCGCTTGCCGTCGTGCGTCACTCGGAACGCGACGCCTTCGTGCGCCAGGCACAACCGTTGGAGCACGTCGAGGCAGCGCGCGAACTCCGTCGCCGTTTGCTTCAAGAACCGGCGTCGCGCGGGCACGTTGTAGAAGAGATCGCGGACTTCGATGCGCGTGCCTACCGGCGCGCCGGCCTCGACGACATCGGACAACGCGCCGCCTTCGCACGCGACCCGCCAGCCCGTCTCCTCGTCACGGCGTCGCGACAGAATCGAAGCGCGCGACACGGCGCCGATGGACGCCAACGCCTCGCCGCGGAATCCGAGGCTCGCGATGTGCTCGAGGTCCTCGACGTCCTGGAGCTTGCTCGTCGCGTGCGCGATGAACGCCAGCGCCACGTCCTCGCGATCCATCCCGCCGCCGTCGTCGACGACGCGCACGAGGCGCACGCCGCCTTCTTCCAGATCGACCTCGATCGAACGCGCGCCGGCGTCGAGCGCGTTCTCGACCAGTTCCTTGACGACGGATGCGGGTCGTTCGACGACCTCGCCCGCCGCGATCTGATTCTTGACGCGCTCGGGGAGGACACGGATGCGCGCGCGGTTCGGTTCGGACGTCACGGGCGAGAGTGTAATGCGCGCGAGCCCGCCGCGCGGCCGAGTCGAGTGCATGGCCCTTGAGTCGTTCACGGGCACGAGGCCACCGCGGACAGGCACAACAGGAGCCTGCGGAGCCGTACCTGGGCGATCCACTCAGGCCTCTCAGCGCGGTACGGACCCGGCCCTTTGCGCCTACACACTCGAAGCGCACAACCGAGACTCTGGAGCGGATCTTTGGACCGGGACACGTGCCGAGGCCGCGCGACGCCAACAAGTCGACGCGCCGACCGACCCGCATCGCCGAACGGTCGGC
>JAYTBY010000305.1:0-1808 GCA_043736755.1 Planctomycetota bacterium
GCTCGGGTGCGGTCATCCAACTCGGGTTCGAACCGATGTCGAGCTGTTCCACGGAGAACTCGCTCGAGGTCCGCGTACTCCGGCTAGAGCGTCGCGCCGCCATCCTGGGCTGGCTCACCAATCCGAAAGCCTGGAAGGACGCGCGTCTCGATGGAGACCGACTCGTGCTGGAGCCCTCAGCGAACGCATTGATCGCGCTGGCCGTCGAGAGCGGGTTCATCCAGGAGATGCACTATCCGGGCGAGGGTGGACCAGTCGTCGTGAAGCTCACGAGCCTCGTCGTCGACGAGAGCCTGCCCACGGACGCCTTCACCGTCCCTACGCGACGACCGGGAGTCGCGGATCAATCCGTCGAGTACCAGCGGCGACTGACGGTGCAGTTCGCGCGAACGGTGCGCCGTCGATTGCACGGGTTGGCCAACGAGGATGGGTTCGAAGATCGGTTCGGGCCGAGCGTGCTACGCGAGAAGCTGATCTGCATGGCGGAACTCACTCACGATCACTTGGCTCCCGACGCGTGCGTGACGTGGTCGGAGAAGGTCACGTCGAGCACAGTGGAGTTCTTTCGGTCTTGGCGCGCCGAGTACGAGAAAGCGCAAGGCGACGAAGCAGCGCGCAAGTCGTTGGCTGCTGTGGTGGAGGAGAAGCGCGCTGGGCTCGCCAACGCTGTAGCCGCGACGCGCACGTCGTACCAGGGTCGGATCGACGGACCGACCGTATCTAGCTCGAGCGTGGCCGCGTTGATCCTCGAGTGCGAGCGCGAGGGTGCCGGGCGAGCCTTCGACCGTCACGTCGGGGAAGAACTGCTCGGCGCATTCGACGACGCGCACCAGGCCGTCGTCGGGGACGGCTGAACGACCGCCGTTCCCCGCGACCGCTCGAGATCGCAGGCGTGCGCCCCGGTGCCGGACCGACCTCGATGGCCCCGCGATCCAGCCCGGGCCCCCAACGGGAGCCGCATACGTCAGGTCGACTTCCGCCGCGCCGACGTACACATGTCTTGATTCGTGGCTCGGAGTCGCGAGCCGCGAGGTCTTCCACGGTTGCTGCGAACCGTGCTCCAGCACCGTCGCGCGATTGAGTGCGAGGTCGGGTTGGCGAACTCGACCGCGCCACAGAGCCTCGTCCATTGACCCCGCGATCTCAGCGGCGAGGCCCTCTTCGATCGCGAGTTCCTGCCTCGCACCGGACGATGTGGTCGGATCCTCGAGGCGAGGGTGCCGCGCCACTCGGAGCGACGGGCGCCGCGTGTTCTCACGCGTGCTTCGATGTGAGCGCGGAAGAGAAAGGAGGCCCGACCGTTCATCACGGCCGGGCCTCGCGCGTCGTGGCGCATCGGTCGACTTCCGATGCGCGGGTGGACACCCCTCCCTCAGGGGACTCAGGGCGTGGAGTCGCCGAACACGCCGATGAGCAGCAAGTCGCCGTTCATCTGCGCACCGGATTCGAAGGGCAAGTCGCACGCCGCGCGTCCGCCGGGCAAGCGTTCGAGGAGCAGACCAAGGATCGCCGGATCCTGTAGGACGTCCGCGCTGGACGTCGCGATCCGCCCGTCCAATCGGAACCAACCCGACTCGAGGTTCGGTGCGCCGAACACCTCGTTCGGATCCTGGTTCGTGGACGCGAGGAACGCTTGACCGAACGCGCTGTTGACCTCGAGCAGCGTGCGCTTCTCCCAGCACACGAAGCTGGATTGCGCGGAGAACACTTCCTCGTCGTCGTTGTAGATGAGGAAGTCGACGACGGCCTCGAAGTCCTTGCCTCCCGAGAGGTTCAGGAGCACGAGGTCGGCCTGGTAGCCGACGACT
>JAYTBY010000306.1:0-4027 GCA_043736755.1 Planctomycetota bacterium
GTCACTCGACCTCATCTCGCGCGCCGCGCCGTCGAAGCCGACGTCGCGGCGTCCTCGTTTTCGAGCAGAGAATCCATCCAATCTTGATCGGATGCTGAAGCGGATCGTGCTGGCGCGTCACGGCCTCCTCTACCCAGTCATCGATGCCTTTGCATCACGCGGTAGCCCACGATGCACGAATTCACGGCACTCTTGTTCGCCGCGTTCACAGGATTCACGCCACGCGCGAGCCCACCGACGTTCGAAGTGACTACCGACGAGTTGCGACGCGAAGTCGTCCGCCGTCGCGTCGACGGGTGCCGTCACGTCTAGGCCGAATGCGGGTGACGTGCCGAGGCTCTTGACCAGAGCCTGAGGCGCTTCGCGGCAAGTCCCTCCGAACGAGGCTCGAGGCGGCGCGTGCGGCCTGGATTCACACACGCCGCGCCTACGCGCCTCAGCGAAGCGCTGCGCTGCGTTTTTGCGACGGTCCGATCCAGGCCGTCGAGCCGTCACTCAACGGTTGGCCGCTCGACGAGGCCTACATCGATTCCGTCGGCGGCCGTCCAGACAGCGGCATCGTGACCGACGCCGTGCGCTTCCCAAAGATCGGCGGCGTGAGTTCGATGCCTGCCTTCACGGCGAGGCCCTTGCTGGCCGGCGAGAAGCCGCGCGGTGCAAGGATGCCGATTACGTCGCCGTGGACGTCGAGCAGAGGTCCCCCGTACGCCTGCAGCGGTGCGACCATTGCGACCTGCAAGTAGGACGCGCTGAGATAGTCACGATAGGGCTCGCGCGACGGCTTCGAGACGAAGGTCCCCGGCGCGAAGAATCGCTCGGGTCCGGCGGGATCGCCGACACCGATCGCCCCTCGCAGGCCCCTCAAACGAGCGGAAGCTGCGCGAAGCGCGCACCGAGCACCTTCGTCGAATCCGCCTCGAACCAGCGCTCGATCGCGGTCGCATAGACAC
Source organism: Planctomycetota bacterium (assembly GCA_043736755.1). Taxonomy (GTDB): domain Bacteria; phylum Planctomycetota; class UBA1135; order UBA1135; genus JAEUHZ01. Next base: position 951 of record JAYTBY010000306.1, read on the forward strand.
CGCGGAAGTCCGTCGTGTGGATCAGGTCGCCCTCGTCGAGATCCGTAAGCGATGGGTGCTTGCCGTACAGGCCGCCCTTGACCTTGGAGCCGAGGACGAACATCGGACCCGCGGTTCCGTGATCCGTTCCGCGTGAGCCGTTCTCTTGGACGCGTCGACCGAATTCGCTGAAGACGACGACCAGGACCTCGTCCTCGATCGATCGCCCCTTCAAGTCGTCGAGGAACGCCGTCAGCGCACCGTCGAGAGTCCGCATCCGCGCGTCATGCTGTGCGCGCTGGTTGTTGTGGCTGTCGAATCCGCCGAGCTCCACGGACACGACGCGCGAGCCGATGCGCGCCTCGAGCAGCGCTGCGACGATCCGCAGCGATTCGCCCAGTTCGTCGGCCGGATAAGCGACTTTCGTGTCGTACGCGACGGCGGCGCGGCGGATCCGCGCCGACGACTCGTTGGCGTCGGCGAGCACGCCGCGCAGACGTTCGATCGCGGCTTCCGAACCGGTCTGCTTCGTCTTCGCCTTTTTCTTGCGCGCATCGTCGAGGCGCAGCGTGTCCTCTTCCGCGGCCTTCTTGTACGCGGCGAGGTCGTCGCTCTCGGCGCTGACCCAGCGGTAGCTCTGCGGCGTTTGGAAGATGACCGGCGGATGCGTGAGCGAGTACACGGAGTACGGCGCGGTCCCACCGACGTGCACGACGAGCTCGGGCGTTTCGTCTTTCGCCCAAGCGGTGTTCGCGAGACGTCCGACCCAACCCTCGCCCGAGGATCGACCGCGGGCGCTCGCCGTGTGCCACACCTCGTACGACTTGAAGTGCGAGCGAATCGGATCGGGATAGCCAGCGCCCTCGACGATCCCCATGCGACCGGCGTCGTAGTGACGTTTCAGTCCCCTCAGCGCGGGGTGCAAGCCGCGGTACTCGTCGATGCGCAGCACTTCGTCGTTGCTGATGCGCGTCGATGTGCGCGCGCGACCGTACGCGTCGTCGCCGAAGGGCACGACCGTCGAGAGCCCGTCGTTGCCGCCCGTGAGTTGAACGAGCACGAGCACTTTGCCGGCGCGCTCGCCTTCCGTGCCCGTGAACGGACCCGAGAGCCGCACGCGCGCTTCACCGCGTCCGCCGAGAAGCGCGAATCCGCCGAGACCGAGTCCCGCCGTGAGCAGCGCGCGTCGATCGATCCCGTTTCCGTGTTCCATGTCGATCAACCCAGCTGCGCTTCGGGGAGGCTCAGGATCAGGTGCGCCATGCGTCGCAGGATGCGCTCGGCATCGCCGCCCGAGTCGAGCAGCTTGCCGTCGGCGATCTTGCGCTCTTTGCGCTCATCGCCAAGGAACGCGCGCATACGTTGAACCGTGTCAGCCGGCGCCGGGATCGCCAGCAGGTCGCCGAGCATGGCCGCGACGATCTGCTCGTCCGTCCGCGCGTTCGCTTTCTCGAGACGCACGCGGAAGTTCAACGCGGGCGACCAACCGCTGCCCTCGATGCGCTTCAGGATCTCCATCGCATAGCCGCCGGCCTTGCCGCTCTTCGTCTTGGCGAGCGGCTTCTTCCCCTCCGCCATGCGCTCGCCCGTGCCCGGCTTCCCGCCCGGCTCATCGCCGCGCTCAGGACGCATCTTGTCTCCGCCCTGCATCGTGTCGCCTTCCTCGGTGGCCATCTCGGCCTCGACATCGGCGAGGCTCATGACGTCCGCGACTTTGACGACGCCGAGCATGAGCCCTGAGAGGTTCCCGCGCAGCATGAGCGTCGACGTCGAGATCCACGCGTAGCCTTCGTCCCAACCCTTCACGCTGGGCGGCGAGAACACGCGCTGGCCGAGGAGCGCCGCGCCCGCGCCGAGCAGACCGGGAGGCACTTCGACCTGCATGCGACGTGCGGATCCGACCATGTACTCGATCGGTCCGAGGACGCGCGCGCCGACGATCTCGTCGCGGTAGAAGCGCGGATCGGTGAAGAGCTTGCGCAGGAACGGCCGGACCTCGAAGCGTTCGTTGCGCAGGCAACTCGCGTACTCCGCGAGTCGCGCCGGCTCGGGCTCGACGCCTTCGAACCACGAGAGCATGCGCTTCGCGATCCAGCGCGGGCACGCGTCCTGCTTCAACAGGATGTCGACGAGTTGGTCACCGTCGAGCCGTCCCGTTACGCCCAGGACCGTCTTCTCACCGTCGTCGTGCTGGCGCGTGCGGAACTCGAACGAGCCGTCCTTACCGACACCGCGACCCGTCAGCGCGCGCGCCGCTTCCTTGACGTCATCCTCGGTGTAGTTGCCCTCGCCGAGGCTGAAGAGTTCCATCAGCTCGCGCGCGAAGTTCTCGTTCGGGCTGCCCTTCCGATTCACGTTGTTGTCGAGATAGACGAGCATGCCCGGGTCGCGCGTGATGCCGCGCAGGAGATCGGCGTAGCTGCCCAGGGCGTTCTTGCGCAGGAGCTCGTGTTGCTGGAGCACGAGGAAGCTCCGCTTGGCCTCCTCGATCGACGTCGTGAAGAGCCCGTGCCAGAAGAGGGTCAGCTTCTCGACAAGGGGCGCTTCGGTGGTTTCCATCTCGCGGAACCACCAAGCGGTCGTCTCGAGCATCTGTCGCCGATTCGCTTCGCGCGCGGCTCGCTTCAGCTTCTCCTGCTCCTCGGTCGGGAGACCCTCGAGGTCCTTCTTGGAGGGTTCGTCGATGCGCCCGTGCGCGGGCATCTCCCAGTCGACCGACGGCGCGAGCAAACGCTCCACGGTCGCGTCGAGACCGGCCGCGGCGGCCGCCTCGACTTCACTTCCCCGCGCGCCGAAGCCCGCGCGATTCAGGAGGTGCTCCGCATTGCGCATGTTCCAGGGCAGCTTGGCCTCGGAGGCAGACGACAGAGTGACAGCGAACGCGAGCAGCGGGATCAGCATGGTTCTCCTCGTGCGAAGCGCCAACGAGCCGGGTGGCGACCCCGGGCTCCTCATCGACAGGCTTCAGTAACCGCTCGATCCCGTCCGGGTTCCGTCCAGTGGCGGGTCAGCGCGGGTGGCCAGAGCGGCGCTTACGTTCTAGGATCGTGCGGGAAAACGTCAGTCTGTCCGGACCCCACATTCAGAGCCTCTCATGC
>JAYTBY010000307.1:0-19936 GCA_043736755.1 Planctomycetota bacterium
AATCCATCCACGCCGGCGTGGATGGATTTGTCTGACACCTTCATCCATGGAGCAATACCGATTGCGGTGCGTTCGAAGCCGACTTCGGCTTGCGCCGCGCAGCCCAGTCCTCGACGCGTCCGAACACACGCACGCAGACAGCGAGGAAGGCGAGCGACAGCGCGAACTCGACGAGGTAGTCCGCACCCGTGCGCGGGCGCACGATGCGACCGGCGGCGTAGTTTGCGATCGGACCCCACAGGAAGATCGTGTAGGCGCGTGAGTTGATCGCCGTGATCCAGCCGCGGATGCGCTCGTTCTCGAAGAGCGGCACGGCGATCTCGCGCATTCGCATCCACAACGCGACGAAGCCGAGGCCCAGCGCGAGCAAAGCCAGTGGCTGCGCGTGGATCATCGCGTGCGGTGAGCGCTCGGCGTGGAAGAGGATCGCGAACGTCGCGAGGACTCCCGCGATGGCGACGAGCAGCGCGCGCGGTGCTCGGGCGATGCGCCCATCGGAGTAGCCGTATCCGAACTGGAACGCGGCACCGAAGAGCAACGTGTTGCGCACGACGCCCGGAACGTCGATGCGTGCGATCTCGATTCCAGCGCCAGCGACGAGGAACGCGATCGCGCCAACGAACGGCATTCGGCGGTGCAGCGCGAGAGTCCACGGCGCGCTCGCGAGCAGGAGGATCAGCGACGACAGAAACCACAGGTGCCAGTCGAGTTGGTCGAACGCGCTGCTCGCCTGTGGACCCGCGAGCGGCAACGCCCACAATGCGAGCTTCGCGAACGGGAACGCGTGATCGGGATCGTCCGGGCGAGCGATGGCGCCGACGAGGCAGACGGTGAGGATCACGACACCGAAAGCCCAGAACGGAACGAGCAGTCGGCGGCCGCGCTCGCGCCAGAAGCGCATTCGTTTCGCCGAGTCGGCATGCGTGAGTCCCGCGCCGGCGAGAGCTCCGCTCACGAAGAACATGAGCGGCATGCCCGGCATGAAGAACGAGAACGTCGCGACGAACGGGTGCTGCACGTGCTGCAACAGATGCAGCAGCACGACGCGTCCGACGGAGATCGCGCGCAGGCCGTCGAGGAAGGGATCGCGTCCTTGCGCCACACGGCACCATCGGACACGCAGTGTGCGAATCGTGAGCCGAGGTCGAAGGTCACGTGCAGAGTCGTGCCGGAACAGCCCCCGTGACCACGGATTCCTGGGATGCTAGACGCGGCATGCTCCTCACGCTCGCTCGCGCAGTGCACCTTTTCACGGTCCTCGCCATGGCTTCGATCGCGACCGCTCAGGTCGGCCTTCGGGACGCCGGAACGTACGCGACCGGCCTCGTCGACGACGCGTGCTGCGTCCTCGTCGATGGCTCCGGCACGATCTTCGTCGCGGGCGCTTCGAGCACGGTCGGCGCGACGACGGGCAGTGCGTACATCACCGCGTGGAGCGCGAGCGGTAGTCCCCTCTGGACCAGCACGTACGACGCGAGCGCGGGAGGCCCCGAGCGTCCTTCGGCCATCGCGTTCGACGGCGCGGGTGGGCTCTACGTCGCGGGTAGCGCAGCGAACGCGGGTCTCAGTCAGTGGCGCGCCTTCCTTCTGCGGGTGAACGCGACGGGCGCAGTCACGTGGGCCATCGAACGTCCGATGACCGCTCCACCCGAGTGGGCACCCGCCTTGCTCGTCGACGCGAACGGACGCGCGATCCTCGGTGGACGCGCGCCTTCGAATTCGGGCGACCTCTCGATCGCGGCGTTCAGGACCACCGGCGCGCTCGACTGGGAAGCCACGCATAGCTCTGGATTCTCCGCGCCCGATCAGATCGCGGACCTCGCCTTCGCACCGAACGGCGACATCGTCGGAGCGGGCACGATCAGCCTCACGAACGGTCCTCATCCGATCGTGCTGCGCGTCACGCCGACCGGGCAAGTCGTCCACGCCACGAACATCTGGAACGCCGAGGTCACGAGTGGAACAGCCGTGTCGGTGGTCGTCGACGGCGGCGACCGCACGTTCGTCGCGTCGTCATCGACGGGCTCGAGCGGGGCCCTCACCGCACTCACGATCACCGCACTCGACGCGCAGGGCGCGTACCTGTGGACGCGGAGGATCACGGGTCCGCAGCAATCGTTCGGCGGCGGAGCGGGCGCCACCGACATGGTGCTGGATCCCTTTGGCCACCCGCTCGTCCTCGGATGGCGCGCGCAAGGCAGTCAAGGTGTAGCGACCGTCGTCGTCGCGCACGACCGTGACGGAAACGAGGCCTAGCGTCGCATCGTGAACGACGTGCTCGGCGGCGCGAGCACGAACTTGTGGAACTTGCCCGCGCGTCTCGTGATGAGCGCTGACGGCGAAGCGATCGCGGTCGGTGTGTACAGTCCGCCGCTCACAGACACGGCGGCGGATGCCTACGTCCTCGGCATCGACGCGACCGGCGAACGTCGCTTCGGGTTCACCTACGGCTTTCCGCCGACTGCGGGCGGCTCCCAGGACGTAGCGGGTGGCGTCGCACCGTCGCCGGGGTCCGGATTCGTACTCGTCGGCCGCGCGCAAACGGCAGCGAGTTCGAGCGGATTCGACGCGTTCTACGCGCGATTCGCGCGCACCGCGGTTGGGTTCTGCTTCGGAGACGGCGCGGGCCTGCCGTGTCCATGCGGCAACTCGAGCCAGCCACTCGAGCGCGCAGGCTGCGCGACATCTTTCGGTGCCGGCGGACGACTCGCCGACCTCGGCGCGTCGAGTCTCGCGAACGACACGCTCGCGCTGATCGGATCCGCGATGCCGAATTCGAGCGCGCTCTTCTTCCAAGGCACGACGGCGCTCGCCGGGTCGGCGTTCGGCGATGGACTGCGTTGCGCGGGCGGCACCGTCGTACGGCTCGGCGTGAAGACGAACGCCAGCGGCGCGTCGCGCTATCCGGACGTCGGCGACGTGGCCGTATCGCAACGCGGACTGGTCGTCATGCCGGGCTTCCGCACATACCAAGTCTGGTTCAGGAACAGCGCGACGTTCTGCACGAGCGCGACGTTCGGTCTCACGAACGGCCTCGCCGTCTCCTGAACCCTTTGAGCGAGAGCGCCGAGCTTCCCGCAACGCTCGTGGGGCACGGTGTGGAGGATCCCTGGACGTCGGCCAACACGGGCGGCTGACCTTTTAGTGCCTCCTGACCGGTCAGAAACTAGAGGCGTGGGGTAGCGTGAATCCGACGTCCTGCCTCGGCCGCCCCGGCCGGCGCGCTCTGCAGGCCAACCGCGCGGGATGCTCACCGACCATGAATTGGACCTCCACGACCACTGCCTCTGTGCTGCTCGTCCTGGCGGTCGGCGCTCCTCGTTCCGTGCAGGCTCAATGCCCTGGCTTCGAAGCGGGCTTCCACGTCCCCGGGATGAGTGCGCCGGTGCGCGCTCTCGAACAGTTCGACGATGGCACCGGCGCCGTTCTCGTCGCCGCTGGTGAATTTCGCGCGGCGGGCAACGTCGCGGCCGATCGTATCGCGACGTGGAATGGCACTGCGTATGCACCACTCGGCCCCGGTCTGAACGGCATCGTGAACGCGCTCCTCGCATTCGACGATGGGGCGGGCCCCGCGCTGGACGCCGGCGGATCGTTCACAGCATCGGGACAGCAACCGATGGATCGCATCGCACGTTGGAGCGGTGGCACGTGGTCGGCCTTGGGCAGCGGACTCGCGGGCGAAGTCATGACGCTCGCGGTCTTCGACGACGGTGGAGGTCGTGCGCTCTACGCCGGCGGCCGTTTCCCGGGTGGAATCGCGAAGTGGGACGGGAGCACGTGGTCGATCGTCGGCGGTGGTTTGAGCCAGGGAACCCCGACCGAGATCTTCACACTGGCTCGCTTCGATCCAGGGATGGGCGGACAGCCGGTGCTCGCCGCAGGTGGCCAGTTCCGTGACGCAGGCGGCGTGGTCGTCGACAACGTCGCGTTCTGGAATGGCAGCGTGTGGTCGAGCCCGGCGAATGGGATTCCCGGGACGGTGCGCGCGCTGATCGGCTTCGACGACGGCAGTGGTTCGCGCCTCTTCGCGACCGGACCATTCGGCGTGCGTAGGTGGAACGGAACGGCGTGGAGCTCGACCCCCATCGGTCAGGGTTCGACCGCGTTCCACGTCTTCGACGATGGTCTCGGGGGCGGTCCTGTCTTGCACACGGGTGGCGGCGTCGTTTCGCGGTGGAACGGGTCGGTCTGGGCCACGGTCCTGGGAATCCAGGGGGTACTCGCGCTGCACGGCTTCGACGGCGGCGCAGGTCCGAAGCTCCACGCGGGTGGCACGTTCGGTCCTTCGTCGGTTCTCTTCGCGTACTACGTGGCCGTGCTCGATGGATCGACGTGGCGCACTTGGACCTCGGGCGGGAACGGCTTGTACTCCGGCGCGTACTCGGAGGTGCTTGCCGTTCACGACGACGGAAACGGGCGCAAGCTGTACACCGCTGGACCGGGCTACGCGGGCAGCATTCCCTGCAACTCGGTCGCGCGTTGGGATGGCCAGGCTTGGACCGCGCTCGCACCGCTCACGACCAACTTCGGCCCGAACGTGCTCGAATCGTGGGACGACGGATCGGGCAGCGGTCGAGGCCTGTTCGCGAGTTCGATCCGTCCCGACGGCAGTTACTCGCTCGATCGGTGGGCGGGCGGCGTTTGGACGAACTTGGCTCGTCACTCGAGCTACCTCGAGACCATGGCCGTGCTCGACGACGGCACGGGTGAGCGACTTTTCCTCGGTGGAGCCCTCGTGTCGATCACGCCGGCGGGCGGAGCACCGATCGCGTGCAACGCCGTCGCGACTTGGGACGGCACGAACTGGGCCGCTTTCGGCTCGGGAATCAACGGAGCGGTGCGCGCGTTCGCGGTGTACGACGACGGCCTCGGCGGTGGACCCGCGATCTTCGTCGGGGGCCAGATGACCGGAGCTCTGGCGGGAATCGCACGCTGGAATGGTTCCGCGTGGACACCGGTTGGCGGCGGGATCACGGGCACGGGCAACCTCCCGGCCGTGTGGGACCTCTGCGTCTTCGACGACGGATCTGGCATCGCGCTCTATGCGTGCGGCCGATTCGACCTCGCGGGTGGTCAACCCGCGAACGGTATCGCGCGCTGGAACGGCAGTGCGTGGTCCGCAGTCGGAGGCCCGATCGCGAGCACGACGAATCCATGCGGCCCGGCGACAGCGAGCTCCATGGCCGTCTTCGACGATGGCACCGGATCGCGGGCGTCCCTGTACCTCGTCGGCGGCTTCGAGACCGTGGCCGGAATTCCTGCGCGCGGCATCGCTCGGTGGGATGGCGTGTCGTGGTCGGCTGTGGGCTCCGGACTGCAAGGCGGAACGTGCTTCTTCCCTTTCGCCGTCATCCCCCACGACGACGGCGATCCCGCGGGCCCGTCGATGTGGTTGAGCGGGGGCTTCCAAACGGTCGACGGCATGCCCTCGGTGAACATCGCGCGGTATCGCGGCTGCGGATCCACCGGCGAGATCTACTGCGCGGGCGACGGCACGAGCACGAGCTGTCCCTGCGGCAACACGAGTCTTCCTGGAGCGGGCGAAGGTTGCGCGAACACGACCGGACTCGGCGGAAAGTTGCGTGCGCGCGGCATCGCCAGCACTTCGAATGACAGCTTGGTCCTCGTCGGCACGTCGATGCCGCCCAACGCGAGCGTCCTCTACTTCCAAGGCACCACGCGGACGAATGGTGGTGCTGGCGTGGCGTCCGGCGATGGCCTCCGCTGCGCCGGTGGATCCGTCGTGCGGCTCGACATCGCCTCGAGCTCCGGCGGAGCTTCGAGCTATCCGCGTCTCGGCGATGCACCGATCTCAGTTGTCGGCGCGTGCACGCCGGGCGCGACGCGTCATTACCAGGTCTGGTATCGCGACGCGCTGACGTTTTGCACCAGCTCGACGTACAACCTGACGAACGGGCTCACGATCGGGTGGCAACTCTGACGAGTCGTCAGAGGCCGTAGCCACGGATCGACCGCGTCACCTGCGCGGACTCGACCAATGTCGGCAAGTCCCGCGCGCTGCCCGAGCGCACGGCGTCGAGCACGGCGCGCACTTCGCCGTCGTAGCCCGTGAGTTCCGCGAGCGTCGGTGTCTCGACGCGTCCATCAGTCGAGATCTCGAGGTGCGGCGTGCGGCGCAGATCGAACTCCGCCGTCGCGTGCTCGAACGCGACGACGTAGCGCATGCGGAACGGGAAGCCTGGGGCGTGATCCCAACCGCCTTCGAGCACGACGTGCCGGGGGCCAGCGGCATAGCGGTAGAGCGCGGTGACGTGATCGATCGAACCCGTCGCCGCAATGGACTCCGGTGCGCCGAACAACCAGTGCGCGAGATCGGCGTCGTGCACGTGCAAGTCGAACAACGCTCCGCCAGAACGCTTGGAATCCGCATAGAAACTAGGGTTCCACGTCGGACGACTCGCGCAGCGTTGAAACACGGCGCTGTGCACGGCGCCGTAGCGGCCGTCGCTCACGGCCTCGCGCAGCCACGACCAGCCGGGCCAGAAGCGCATGCACATCGCCGGCGTGCAGATCCGATTGACGCGCTCGGCCTCGAGGGCGAGGCCCTCGATCGCGCGCGGATCGAGCGACACCGGCTTCTCCAAGAGCACGTGCTTCCCGGCGCGCAGCGCTCGGCGCGCGAGTTCGACGTGCGTGTCCGTCGGCGTGCAGATCGAAACGAGTTCGACCTCGGCGTCGTCGAGAACGATCGACGCATCCGTTCCCGTTCGCACCGCGCCGGGATCGAAGAGCTGTTCCGGGGCCGACGAACTCTGCAAGTTGCCTTCGACCACGATACGGCCCGTCAACCGCTCCGCGTTCGGATCGGCGACTGCGACGAGTCGGCACGCGTTCCCGGCTCGCGCGGCCGAGCGATACGCCTCGATGTGCGTGCGGCCCATCAGGCCCAGACCGATGACGCCGACGGAGATCTCGCGCTGATCCACCATCACGGCGCGCCGCCAGTCAGCGCGAGAACATGAGCTCGCGCGCGGCGCACGTCCTCGACTCGCGCTTCGCCGGCTTCGCGCTCGATCAGGAGATCGACCGTCGGTTGCGCCTCGTCCAGCGCGACGAAGAACGCGCGCCAATCGACACGCCCCGTTCCGACGGGAACTTCTTCGCCCCATTCGCCGCGCCGCACGCTCGGAGTCGCGTCCTTGATGTGCACTTGCACGACGTGGGACCTGAGCTCGCGCAACGCGGCGATCGGATCGCCCATCCCGTAGAGGATCATGTTCGCCGGATCGAAGTTGACGCCCGCGCTCGGACGATCGAGCGCCGCGAGGAACTCGAGCAGCGTCTCCGCGGTCTCCTGCCCCGTCTCGAATCCGAGGCGCACGCCCTCCTCGGCGAACACGTCGACGACGGTACGCAAGCGGACGAGGAGCTTCGCGCGCTCGGGATCAGCCGACTCGTGCGGCAGGAATCCCGCGTGGAAGGTGACGAGCGACAGTCCGAGCTCGCGCGCTGTCCTCGCGTCCCGTTTCGCGATCTCGAGGTTAGCCGTCCAGTGCGCATCGGGACGCAAGCCACCGGTACGCGCGATGGAGTCCAGGCTCGAGTAGTCCTCGCCAACCGTGGACATCATCCCCGAGACCGCGGTGATCCGCGCGCCATCGAGTGCGTCGCGCACGCTCGCGACCGGCATGGCGCCCGTCCGCATCGGTCCGAGAGCGAGCTGTACGTGCCGCAGCCCACACTCGACGACACGAACGGCCACTTCCGGTCCGCTCGTCGGCCGCAGGGACCACGAACACACGCCGATCCGACGAGTATTTCCCTGCGATTCCGTCACTCGGCGCGTCTCGATGTGTTCGTATACCACAGCTCGCGCCGTACGTCCGAAGTCCACCTCGAAGCATGCACATCACGAGACTCGCGGCCGTGCTGCCGCTCCTCGCCCTCACTCCAGCTTGCAGTCCGCGCGAGGTCCACGCCTCCGAGCCGCTGAAGCACACCCTCTTCGACGGAAAGACGTTGAACGGCTGGGTCACGACAGGTGGCCTTTACGACGGTGACGCCGCGTGGAGCGTCGAGGATGGCGCCATCGTCGGCCGCACGAAGGACGGCCGAGGCGGTCTGCTCTACACGGATCGGCCCTACACCGAGTTCGTCCTCGAGCTCGAAGCGCGCACCGATTGGCCCTTCGATTCCGGGATCTTCCTGCGCATGGCGCCGCACGGAAAGGGCGCCCAAGTGACGTTGGACACGCGCGACGACGGCGAAGTCGGCGCGATCTACGCCGACGGTTTCCTGCGTCACAACGAGAATGGCAAAAACCTCTGGAAGAAGGATGACTGGAACAAACTCGAGGTGCGTTGCACGGGTAAGCGCATGCGGATCGCCGTGCAGTTGAACGGCGAAGCTCTCGTCGACTACGAGGTCCCGACCGACCTCGAAGGCTTCGCACCCACCGGACTCATCGGCCTGCAAGTCCATGGCGATCGCACGGATCTGCCCAGAAATGCCGTGCGTTTCCGCAACATCCGTATCCGCGAGCTCTCGGTTACCAGCACCGAGATGATCCGGCGCGACGATCAAGGTCTAGCGAGCGTTACCCCTTGGGGAATCGCGAACGGATGGACGAGCGTTTTCGACGGCCGCACGACTGCCGGTTGGGAAGAGGCCGACGGCGCGGGCGGTTGGGCCGCGAAGGACGGAGTACTCGCGGCACTGGTCGCCGGCGAGAGCGGCATCCTCCGGACGCAGAAGGACTACCAGGACTTCGAACTGCGCCTCGATTTCAAGATCGCGGAGATGGCGAACTCGGGTCTGTTCTTGCGCGGCGATCGCGCGGGCGGCGACCCGGCATGGACAGGAATGGAGGTCCAGATCCTCGACGACTTTCACTGGGAGGAACGCACGCAATCCAAGCTCGCGCCGTGGCAGTTCACAGGCTCGCTCTACGGATCCGTCGCGCCCGCGGCGCACGCACTGCGACCCATCGGTGAGTGGAACGAGTACGCGATCCGACTTCAGGGGACACGCGTCACGACGAGCTTGAATGGAACCACGCTGTACGACGTCGATACGAAGGACGTCACCGTGCCCGAGGGCAAGAAGCCGTTTGCGGAGCGCGCTGCTCGCGGATTCATCGGGCTGCAGCGACACGCGCCGGCTGGAGTCCAAGGCGACGCGTTCGCGTGGTTCCGCAACATCCTGATCCGCGAGGTGTGATTCGCTGACGGTGGTGCACAGGCCGCGATGCGCCGGCCGCTTTGCACCGACGGTGCTGCCTCGGCCGTTCGGTCTCGGCTGTGGCACTCCGACACTGCGGCACGGCGGCTCGGATCGCGCTCGTCGGAAGATTCCCGGCCGCGACGCACGACGCGCGGTCTTCGCGGCGCGACCGGCGAAACTGCGGTCGAGTCCAAGCGGGCCGCTCGTTCGCAGCGGATCGTCCGCAACCAGCTGCGATACCACGTGGTCGCCGAGGTAGCACGTGTCGGTCGGACACGCTCGACAGTCGTCGCGCGACGACTCGCTGCGCACAGATCACGCAGCTAGCGTCGAAAACGAGCTTCCCGTGGGCAGGCGCGTTCGGCAACGTCAGGGCTCCGATGCAGCGACTCTTCCTCACCACCGCAGTGATCGCGGTGACCGTCCTAGCTGCCGGAGCCGTATGGACGCGCGTGCTCGCCGCACGCGCCGAGCGCGATTTCCCGGCGGAAGGTCGCATCGTTCGTGTCCGAGGTCTCGCCCTGCACTACGTCGAGCGCGGTACGGGCTCGCCGATCGTGCTCATCCATGGCGCGTTCGGTGGCGTCGAGGACTGGATCGCGACGGGAATCCTCGACGAACTCGCGCGTTCGCATCGCGTGATCGCGTTCGATCGCCCCGGTCATGGCTGGAGCGGGCGTCCCTCGAAGGGTGCCGCAAGCCCGATCGCCCAAGCGCGTATCCTGCGCGAGGCGCTGCGCGAACTCGGGGTGCAACGCCCGATCGTCGTCGGTTTCTCGTGGGGCGGCGCGGCGGCACTCGCATGGGCAGTCGAAGCGCCGGACGAGATCGCTGGCGTCGTCACACTGAACGGCGTCGCGTATCCGTGGCCGGGCGCAACGAGCGCGTCGTACGTGCTGGCTGGACTGCCGCTCATCGGCCCCTTGCTCGCACACACGATCGCTGCTCCGTTCGGGACACTCACCGCGGAGAACTCCGTCGCGCGCGCGTTCGCTCCCGCGCCGGTTGCGCCGACGTTCGCGCGATCACCGATCCCACTCGCGCTGCGACCCGCACAGTTCATCGTCGAGGCAGAGGACATGCGGATCCTCAAGGCGGCCGTTGCGATCCAAGCGCCACGGTACGGCGACATTCGCGTTCCGCTGATCATCGTCGCGGGGCGCGGAGATCTCGTCGCGTTCTGGGACTTCCACAGCGAACGCTTGCACGCGGTCGTGCCGACTTCCGAGTTCACCTTGCTCGACGATGCTGGGCACCAGATCCTCCACTCTCATCCGCGAGAGGTGATCGAGGCGACCTTGCGACTCGCGGAACGCATCGACGCGCGCTGATCCAACGTACGTCGAACCGCCATGACGGATCGTGGGAATGCCTACATAGTCTTGAGACTGACTCTCAAGTTAGCGCACACATCAGCGCAGTGACGGGCCTCGCGCACCCTCATCACGAATCCCATCCACGCTTCGCTCTCCATCCTTGTGCTGGCCTCCGCTGCCGGCGCACAAGTCGTCCCCGTGATCGTCACCGATGCGACGACGGACAAGGTCTGGCGCTGCGCCGACCTCAACTCGGACGGTGACTACCTCGACGCTTCCGAGGTCATCGCGCTCTACACCGACACCAATGGCACGCTGCCCTTGACCAACAATGTCGGTGTCCATTCGAGCCCCGACGGCACGGTGTTCGTCAGCGAAACCAGCGAGGACTCGGTCTTCACGTTCTGCGATGCGAATGGCGATGGTGACGCCGACGACGTGGGCGAGCACCTGCGGTTCTTCGACGGACGCGCGGGCGGCAACGCGAGCGCCGTGCTCATGCCCTCAGCGAACAACCTGGTCTTCGACGTCGCGGCCGGCGCCTGGTTCGTCGCCAGCGCGAACTCGGGAGCGATCGGCAACGATGCGATCATCCGCCTCCTCGACTCGAACAACGATGGCGACGCGAACGACCTCGGCGAAGCGCGCGAGTACTGGACGTATCCCGGGTCGCCCGGTGGCGACTCGCTGCCGCAAGGAGTCGAGATCGGCCTCGACGGCAACGTGTACTTCGCCGACGCACCGTCCGCGGGTCCGAACAGCAAGGGCATCTATCGGCTCGTCGACCTGAACGCCGACGGTGATGCACTCGACGCCGGCGAAGTCGCGCCGTTCTTCATCCCGCCTTTCACGGCCAACCCGTTCTACTGGTGCCTCGAACTCGGCGCCGACGGCTAGTTCTACACGGCCGACACAGGCAACGACGTCGTGTGGCGCTTCCGCGACCTGAACGCCGATGGCGACGCGCAGGACGTTGGCGAATCGAGCCCCTGGTGGACAGTTGGCGCCGCGAGCAACATCTGGGAACTCGCAGCCGGCGCGGATGGCTCGATCTACGCCGTGGATTCGATGCCCGTGTCGCGCGTTTGGCGCCTCTTCGATGCCAGCACGGACGGTGTGATCGGCGCGGGCGAATTCTTCGCGATCTACGACGAGACGCTGGCCGGGGCCGTGATCGGCAACCCGCGCGGCATCGACCTCGCTCGTGAAATCGTGGCCGGCACGCCGTTCTGCTTCGGCGACGAGAGCGGCACCGCGTGCCCGTGCGCCCACAACGGAACGCTCGGCAATGGCTGCGCCAATTCGATCTTCGCGAATGGCGGACGACTCTCCGCCACGGGCAACCCGAGCATTGCGAATGACACGCTGCTCCTCGTCGGCTCACAGATGCCCAGCAGCTCGGCGCTCTACTTCCAAGGCACGTCCCAGGCGACCGGTGGACTCGGCCTCGTGTTCGGCGACGGACTGCGCTGCGCGGGCGGCTCTGTGATCCGACTCGGGACCAAGGTCAACGTCGCAGGCGTGTCGCGCTATCCCGTGTCGGGCGACCTCTCGACCTCGGTCCGCGGCGCGGACGCGGCGGGTGACTCGCGCACATACCAAGTGTGGTATCGCAATGCCGATCCGGTGTTCTGCACGACGAGCACGTTGAATCTGACGAATGGTGTGTCGTTGACCTGGGGCGTCTGAAGCACGCAGAGATCGAGCGGTCCGCGCCGCGTCCTTCTCGGGACTTGGCGTGGCCCGCGATCCGTTGCTTGGGGCCTCACTTTCTGCCGACATTGAGCAACGACGAGGCACCCGAGAGGTGAGACGAGAATTCCCTATCCCCTCCCGAGCTCCGGTGTGAAGCTTCCAGGGACATGGAGACCCCTATGCCCACACGTCTTCTCGCGCTGGCCCTTTTCGCACTACCCGCGACCGCGCAGCAGTTCGTGCGCAACACGACGGACATCCCGTCGAGTTCGGGCGAGACCGAACAAGTCGATTTCGCCGACATCGACCTCGACGGAGACTGGGACGTCGCCTTCGCCGATGGCGGCGATTCCCTCAACCAGCAGAACCGTGTGTGGGTGAACCAAGGCGGAGCACAAGGAGGAACGATCGGTGTCTTCCTCGACCGAACAACCGTGCAGTTCCCAGCGATCCCCGACGCGAGTTACGACATCGAGTTCGGCGACTACGACTCTGACGGCGACCCGGACATCGCCGTGGCGAACCACTCGAGGAATGTGAGCCAACCCTCGCGTTTCTGGACGAACCTCGGTGGGAATCAAGGCGGGACGATCGGCATGTACGCCGACCAGACGGTTGGACGCTGGCTCGGACTCGGCGCGCCGGGGAGTTCGATTCCACCGGCCCAACTCATCGGTGGTGGGTTCGCGGACTACCCCAAGGACATCGACTTCGCGGACTTCGATTCCGATGGCGACTTGGACATCGTGCAAGTCACTTGGGGATTCGCGGCAGGGGGCGCTGCTCCAGCACGCCTATTTGTGAACGACGGCGCTGGCTACTTCAGCGAGTTCAATCCCAGCGGCTTCCAACTCACGGGGAGCAACATCGCGAACGGGAATCCCGGACTGTGGTGCGAGGGAACGCAGTCACACGGCACCACGAACACGACCGGCGTGAACTGCGACATCGCGACCATCGCGGTGAACGCGGACTGGGGCGACATCGACGGGGACTTGGACCTCGATCTCATCCTCGGCGAGCGTGAGGGGCTGCCGCGGATGTTCCAGAATCGCTTGGTCGAGAACTTCGGGGCTCCGGGCTTCCGCGACGTGACGGGCGTGTCGTTCGTCGCGGGATACTCCATGAGCTACCGCCAGTACGAAGAGTGCTTCGGCGATTTCGACGGCGACGACGACCTGGATCTTTACGGAGTGAATTGGGTCTCAACCGGAGCCAATTTCAACGACACGGTCCTGCGCAACAACGGTTCGGGGTACTTCGATCAACCGTTGACGGCACCCAACTCGTCGGCGGACGACGACAGCGCTGACCCGGTGGACTACGACCTCGACGGCGACCTCGACATCTACGTCTCGAATTACTCTGGTCAAGATCGGATGGTGAGCAAGGACGCGTCGTGGTCCTTTTCGACCGGTGTCGGCGTGTTGCCCACTGACACGACGACGACCGTCGACGCGGATGCAGCCGATCTCGATGGTGACGGCGACTACGACCTCGTGGATGCGAATCTGTCGGGTCAACCCGAGTGGTACAAGCGAAATACGACTTCGGCCAACGACACGACGGCGCCGCGCATCGTTCGACTCGAGCATGCGGCCGATCGATTGCCGGGCACACTACCGACCGTCGTGCGTTGCCAGGTCTACGACAACACGCCGTTACAGATCACGCAGTGGTACGAGGGCCTGATCGAACTCATCGTGAATGGCGTCGTCGTCCCGAGTACTCCGCTGCGCTCCTCGTTCGGCCAGATCTTTCGCGCCGAGATCCCGGGCGCGCTCGAAGGTGTGATCGAGTACCGCGCCGTCCTCGCGGACGAGCACGGCAATGTCGGCGTGTCACCTTGGCGCACATTCACTTCGGCGAGCGCGGGGGCCGTCTTCTGCCCGGGCGATGGATCGGGCACGCAGTGTCCATGCGGCAACAACGCATCGGTCGGACGCGGCTGTGGGAACTCGCTGGGAGCCGGTGCGCGATTGAGCGCGACGGGCACGCCGCTCGTGTCGAACGACACCATCGTCTTCGAGGTGTTCCCGATACCGAACTCCTCCGTGTTGTTCTTCCAAGGTACAGCGCAAGTGAATGGCGGAGCGGGATCGGTATTCGGCGATGGACTGCGTTGCGCCGGCGGGGCCGTGATCCGGCTCGCGACGAAGCTGGCCGCGTCCAACTTGGCGACGTACCCGGCGGGCCTCGATGTCCCGGTGTCGGTGCGCGGGGCAATTCCGCCGTCAGGCGGAGTGCGCACGTACCAAGCGTGGTATCGCAACGCGGCGGACTACTGCACGCCGAGCACGTTCAACCTGTCGAACGGGTGGCAGGTCACTTGGATCCCGTGATCTGAACGGACCCGTCGACCCGCATCCACGGATTCGTTTCCGGGCCAAGTTCGAAGTCAGCTCCCGCCCGAACGGATGGAGGCTTGCCACGCGGTTCGTTCGACCGGCATTCGCGGTGATGCGCACAGGTCGGGCCCCTGATTGGCCCCCGGCGCGCGGGCCCTCGGCACAGCGTCGGCGGTGCGGCCCGGGATTCTAGCGATCTCGGTAACGGTCGGCCGAGTCAACCCAAGGAGGGTGTGCATCTATCCCGTCTGCGTGCAGAGTGGGATGATTCGAAGACCATGGAGCCCCCGATGATCCTCCGCTTCCTCGCGCTGCCCCTCCTCGTACTACCGGCAACCGCGCAGCAGTTCGTGCGCAACACGACGGACATCCCGACGAGCACGGGCGACACCGAGCAAGTCGACTTCGCCGACGTCGATCTCGACGGTGATTGGGACGTGGGCTTCGCGAACGGTGGCGACTCGGGCAATCAACAGAACCGCCTCTGGGTGAATCAGGGTGGAGCGCAAGGCGGGACGATCGGTGTCTTCCTGGACCGGACGGCCGTGCAGTTCCCGGCAGTCTTCGACGCGAGCAGAGACATCGAGTTCGCGGACTACGACGCCGACGGCGATCCCGACATCGCGATCGCGAACCAATCGTCCATCTCGAATCAACCGTCGCGCTTCTGGACGAACCGCGGAGGGCTTCAGGGCGGAACGATCGGCACGTACGTCGACGAGACGGTTGGTCGTTGGGTCGGACTCGGCGCACCGGGCAGCTCGATCCCGCCTGCTCAGCTGAACGGCGGCGGCTTCCTTGACTTCACGAACGACATCGACTTCGCCGACTTCGATTCGGACGGTGATTTGGACTTCGTGCACGTGACGTGGGGCGCTGTCGCGTCGGGCAACGCACCAACGCGCATCTTCCTGAACGACGGCGCGGGCTTCTTCAGCGAGTTCAATCCGAGCGGATTCCAACTCGCGGGGAGCAACATCGCGAACGGGAACCCGGGTCTGTGGTGCGAGGGCACGCAGTCCGCGAACACGACGAACTCCACGGGCGCGAACTGCGACATCGCGAGCACCGCGCTGAACGCCGATTGGGGCGACATCGACGGTGACCTCGACCTCGACCTCTTGCACGGAGCGCGGCAGGAGCTGCCGCGGATGTTCCAGAATCGATTGGTGGAGAACCTCGGGATTCCGGGCTTCCGCGACGTGACGGGGACCACGTTCGTCGCGGGCTATTCCACGGGTGCTGGTCACTACGAGGAGTGCTTCGGCGACTTCGATGGGGACGACGACCTCGACATCTACGGAGTGAACTGGCTCTCCAGTACCGGCAACTTCCGCGACACGATCTTGCGCAACAGCGGCGCGGGTTTCTTCGATCAGCCGTTCCTCGTCGTCGGCTCGAACTCCGACGACAACAGCGCAGACCCAATCGATTACGACCTCGACGGGGACCTCGACATCTATGCCGCGAACTTCAATGGCCAGGACCGGATAGTGCGAACCGACGCAGCGTGGACGTTCACCTCGGTCGCGACGGGTGTCGTCCTTCCGTCCGATTCGACGACCACGTTGGACGGAGACGCTGCCGACGTGGACGGTGACGGCGACTACGACCTCTTCGACGCGAATGCCGGCAACCAGTCGGAGTGGTACAAGCAGAACACCACGAGCGCGAACGATGTGACCGCGCCACGCATCGCACGCCTCGAACAGGCCGCCGATCGCGTGCCGGGTCCCACTCCGACCACCGTGCGTTGTCAGATCTACGACAACACGCCGCTGCAGATCACGCAGTGGTTCGAGGGTGAGATCGAGCTCATCGTGAACACTGTCGCCCTGCCGAGTGTTCCGCTGCGCTCTTCATTCGGCCAGATCTTCCGCGCCGAGATCCCGGGCTTGCTCGCCGGATTGATCGAGTACCGCGCCACGCTGACGGACGAGCACGGCAACGTCGGATCGTCCCCATGGCTCGTCTACACGTCGAATAACGCCGGCGCAGTCTTCTGCTCGGGCGACGGATCGGGAACCCCATGCCCCTGCGGAAACAATGCCTCGGTCGGACGTGGCTGTGGGAACTCGTTGGGCGCGGGCGCTCGGCTCTCGGCGACCGGCGCCGCAGCCGTTTCCAGCGACACGTTGGTGTTCGAAGTCTTCCCGATCCCGAACTCGTCCGTTCTGTTCTTCCAAGGCACGACGCAAGTGAATGGCGGAGCGGGATCTGTATTCGGCGATGGACTGCGTTGCGCCGGCGGCGCCGTGATCCGGCTCGCGACGAAGCTGGCCGCGTCGAACCTCGCGACCTATCCCGTGGGGCCGGATGTTCCCGTGTCCGTGCGCGGCGCGGTGCCGCCGTCGGGCGGCGTGAGGACCTATCAGGCGTGGTATCGCAACGCGGCGGCATTCTGCACGCCGAGCACGTTCAACCTGTCCAACGGCTGGCAGGTCAGCTGGCTGCCGTAACTCGCGGCTGCCGAGAAGTCCGGCCCATCCATCCTGTTCGGATCCGAGGCGGACGCAGGGGACACGTCCCAGGCTTGGCGGTCCTGCACCCGGACGCTAAGGTGCGCGGCCCAACGAGCGGGCGTAGCTCAGTTGGTAGAGCGCAACCTTCCCAAGGTTGATGTCGAGGGTTCGAGTCCCTTCGCCCGCTCCATTCTCCGCCTTCGAGCTGCAGGTCGATCCAGGTCGACGCGATCACCGAGGCTCGGCCAGGCAGGTCCCGGCAGCGCGCGCCCCCATCGCGCCGCACTCGGCAGCGGACGGCGTCAGGCCGACAGCCACCCGGTGGCCCCCGTCGCGAGGGAACTCCGCGGATAGGGCCGTGAGTGCCTCACGTCTGCCGTCGATCGCGGCTCGACCTCGTTCCAACGCTGGCTCGGGCTGGTTTGTCGCCCTTTCTGACCCACCAGGCGTCAACCGCCGTTCAGTCCTGATTCCCCGGTCCAGAATCCACCAGCCACAACTCGTTTCCTAGCATAGCCTGGAGGCGTGAGACTCCCTCGCCTCCTGCTGCCCATCCTCCTCGCCCCCGCCGCGAGCGCCCAGGAACCCCCGGATTACTACACGGGGGTGAGCGCGACCTCCCCCGGAGTTCTCCGCAGCGGGCTGCACGGCGTGATCGACGACCACCAGCGTTTCCCGTACACGTCCGGCGCGACCGACACCTGGAACATCCTCGAGCTCGCCGACGAAGACGCGGCGAACCCGACGAACATCATGGATGTCTACCGCAACCAATCACTGCTGAAACAAGGCGGCGGAGTCGGCGCGTACGACCGCGAGCACACGTGGCCGAACAGCTACGGCTACCCGAACGACGGCTCGACGAATTACCCGTACACGGACTGTCACGCGCTCTTCTTGTGCGACACGAGCTACAACGCGTCCCGCAGCAACCTTCCGTACCGCACGTGTTCGTCGAGTTGCACCGAGCGCACGACGGTGCTCACGAACGGTGAAGGCGGCGGCACCGGACTCTATCCCGGCAATTCGAACTGGCGTTCGGGCTCGAGCACGACGGGAACGTGGGAGACGTGGCGCGGTCGGCGTGGTGATGTCGCGCGCGCGCTGATGTACTTGGACGTGCGCTACGAAGGCGGCACGCACGGCACCACGAGTGTCATCGAGCCGAATCTCATCCTGACCGACGACCAGGCACTCATCGCGGCATCGAACACGGGGAGCAACATCCTCACCGCGTACATGGGCATTCGGTCGGAGCTCCTGCAGTGGCATCTCGAGGATCCGCCCGACTCCAAGGAACGCTCGCGCAACGACGTCGTGGCGAGTTTCCAAACGAATCGCAATCCGTTCATCGACCGACCCGAGTGGGTCGAGTGCATTTTCGTCGGCACGTGCAGCGTGGGCACGGGTTACTGCTACGGCGACGTCGGCTGCCCCTGCGCCAACGACAGCCTGAGTGGCGGTTGCCTGAACTCGCTCGGGGTCGGCGGCCTGCTCACGGCGATGGGCCGCGCGTCGATCACGACCGACACGGTCGCGCTGTCGGGCAGCCAGATGCCGAACTCGTCGGCGCTCTACTTCCAGGGCACGACACAGTCACTGACGATCTTCGGTGACGGCTTGCGCTGTGCAGCGGGGACCGTGATCCGTCTCGGCACGAAAACGAATCATGCGGGTGCGTCGCGGTATCCCGGGCCGGACGACGCGTCGATCTCTGTGCGCGGTCAGGTGATCGCGCCGGGCACGCGCTACTACCAGTGTTGGTATCGCAACGCGGCGACGTTTTGCTCGGCATCGACGTTCAACCTGACGAACGCTTGGCAGATCGACTGGCAGGCGTGACGCCGACGTCCATTCGCGGTACGCAGCCCGTTACTCTGCAGCGACTTCGGAAACCTGAGGAGGAATTCGCTTTCGCGATCGGAAGCGTCCCGCTCGATCTCGCTTCACACTGAGCACGCTCGGCCTCGATCGGTGCGTGCGCGGGTTCACGCCAGCCGGTATCGTCCTCGCCCGCGTTTTCGAACCACGGTGCGCAGTGCGCCGGTTCGTCGCCGCGAAACAAACGGTATTCCTCGATGCGCAGCCTGACTCTCCTCCCCGCCCTCGCTCTCTCGGCGATCGCGGCTTCGACCACTTCGTGCCAGTCATCCGGCCACTCGGTCGCGACCGCGGCGGCCTCGGAGGCGAGCTCTGCATTGCCCGATCACGCGCGCGTGACCAGTGCGCTGCGCGAGATCGTCAAGGAACAGAATGGTGGCTTTGCGCTCGACATGTGGGCCTCGATCGTCGATCGCGACGGCGTCGTGCGGCTCGTCGCGATGTCGGGTGCGGATCGTGGCGATCAGTGGCCGGGCAGCCGCGTCATCTCGGCGCAGAAGGCCAACACGGCGAATGCGTTCAGCCTGAAGGGGCTCGCGCTGTCGACGGCGAACCTCTTCACGGCGACACAACCGGGCATGAGCCTCTTCGGATTGCAGGAGAGTATTCCCGTCGACACATCGGTCGCGTACGGCGGAGATGCGGCGCACTTCCGCACGCGCACGATCCGATGCTCGGGGCTCGCGTCGGCGGCGTGAACGTCTTTGGCGGTGGGCTCGCGCTGTATGCCAAGGGCGGCGAGCTCGTCGGCGGCCTGGGTTTGAGCGGTGACAGCTCCGTCGCCGACCACATCATCGCGTGGAAGCTGCGCAAGGCGCTCGGTCTCGACTACGTCCCGAGCGGTGTCAGCGCGAAGAAAGACAACAACATGGTCGTCGATTTCGTCGATGGAAAGAGCGCGAGCGGCTGGGGTCACGCCGCTACGACGCCGGATGCGACGCGGATCGTGAACGATCTGCCGAAGACGCATCCGATCTCGAAGTAGCTGTCGATAGGAGTGCACGTTCGGGCTCCTCGTTCGAGGGGTGAGCCGCACTTCACTTTCGGG
>JAYTBY010000308.1:0-8881 GCA_043736755.1 Planctomycetota bacterium
GAGCATTGATTTCCAGACCTACGTACCAGCAGGCGGTGCTGCTTATCCGGCGACGACGTTCGGGCGTCAGTTTCGTGACACCGCAGCACTTCTCAAAGCGTCGGTCGGCGTGCGTTGCGTCGAGATCGACATGCACGGCTGGGATCACCACACGAACCTCGGAGCAGTCGGCGGGTCGTTCGCCGCGCTCACGCAGCACCTCGCGCTGACCTTGGCCGCGTTCCGTCTCGACACGGGCGTCAACCTGACGGGCGTGAACGTGATCGTGATGACCGAGTTCGGTCGCCGGCTGCGTCCGAACGCGAATCAGGGACTCGATCACGGTCGAGGTGGATGCATGCTGCTGCTCGGCGGCGCCGTCTCCGGTGGGCGCGTCCTGACGCTGTGGCCCGGGCTCGCGCCGCAGAACCTCCACGATGGGGACCTCGCGATCACGATTGACTATCGCGACGTGCTCGCCGAGATGCTCGTGCGCCGCTTCGGGTGCACGAACCTCGCGGAGGTCTTCCCAGGCTTCACACCGCAGTTCCGTGACGGGACCGTCTGACGCGAGCCGCGCGTTCGACGAGGTACTCGCCCGCGCTCACTCGGAGGAATGCGCTGCACTCCCACGCGGTTTCACCGCCAGGTAGGGGTTCGGCCAATGCACGTCGACCTGAGCCTCGGCGGCGCCGTGCAACGTGAGATAGGGATCCGTCAGATGCGGCCGCGCCAACGCGCACAGATCGGCGCGCCCAGCCGCGAGCACCGTGTTCACGTGATCGACGCCTTGGATGCCGCCGACAGCCATGACGCGCACGCCAGCATCCGCGCGGATCCGCTCAGCCAGTGGCACTTGGTACATGCGGCCATAGACCGGACGTGATTCGGGGCTGTTTCCGGCCGACGAAACGTCGACGAGGTCGCATCCACGGGCCGCGAGCTCGCGCGCGAAGACGACCGAGTCGTCGATCGTCCATCCGCGCGGCTCCAACCAATCCGTCGCCGAGATCCGCACGAACATCGGTTTGTTCGTCGGCCATGCCGCGCGTGCGAGCTCGAAGACGCGCAACGGCCAGCGCATGCGGTTCACGAGGCTGCCGCCGAACTCGTCGGTGCGCGTGTTCGAGAGCGGCGACAAGTAGCTCGAAAGCAGATAGCCGTGCGCCATGTGCAGTTCGACGACATCGAAACCGGCTCCCTCCGCGAGTTGCACCGACCGCACGAACTCACCTTCGACGCGCGTGCGATCGGCGTCGTCCATCGCCTTGGGTGTGTGCCAGGTCGGTGCGAACGGATCGGCTGAAGGTCCGAGCGTTCGCCATGCGCGTCCATCGCGCAGCGGATCGTCGCCTTCCCAAGGCAAGTTGCACGACGCCTTTCGTCCCGCGTGGCCGATCTGGATGCCGATTTGCGCGCGCGTGGAGCCGTGCACGAACTCGACGATGCGTCGCCAAGCCGCGGCCTGGGTTTCGTTCCAAAGCCCCGTGCAGCCGGGCGTGATGCGCCCCTCCGCGGAGACGTTCGTGGCTTCGGCGAACACGAGGCCCGCGCCACCGACCGCACGACTTCCGAGGTGGACCAGATGCCAGTCGTTCGGCACTCCGTCGATGGCCGAGTACATGCACATGGGCGACACGACGACGCGATTCT
Organism: Planctomycetota bacterium; assembly: GCA_043736755.1. Taxonomy (GTDB): domain Bacteria; phylum Planctomycetota; class UBA1135; order UBA1135; genus JAEUHZ01. The sequence continues at coordinate 1,633 of JAYTBY010000308.1, forward strand.
CGAGGTGCATTCCGCGGAAATCGATGCCGACGAACGCCGGCGGCGGAGGTGCCGTGGCGTTCACGTTCACCACGCCGTTGCGCGTCGCGAAGTCGGCGGCGGCGTCCGCGACGAGCTTCGGATCGCGTCGGGCGAGGTTTCCGTACGTGATTCGCTTGCTGCGCGTCATCAAGTTGAAGGTGAACTCGATCGGCGTCTGACGCACGTGTCGCTCCGTGTTCTCGAACCACTCGAGGCTCGTCTGCGCCGCGCGCTGCAGCTTCAGGACGTCCAGCCGACGGCCGCGTTCGTACCCGGCGAGCATCGCAGGGATGTCCGACGTTCCATGCGCGCGGCACGCGTCGACGAGCGCGATCGCGTCCTCCATGGCGAGCTTGGTCCCGGACCCGATCGAGAAGTGCGCCGTGTGCGCCGCATCGCCCAGCAGGACGGTGTTGCCGTGAACCCAGCGCTCGCAGCGAATCGTCGGAAATGTGCGCCAAATCGATCGATTCGAGAGCAATCGATGTCCGTCGAGGAACGGCGCGAAGAGCTTCTCGCAGAACGCGACGGTATCGGATTCGGCGGCGTGCTCGAGCCCTGCACGGCGCCACGTGTCCTCGTGGCATTCGACGATCCATGTCGAGAGCCCGGCCTCGAACGGGTACGCGTGGACCTGGAAGACGCCCCACTCGGTTTCGAGGAACACGAACGTGAACGCCTTCAGCGGCTTCGTCGTGCCGAGCCACGTGAACCGGGCCTTGCGCCAATCGATCGAGGCCCCGAACCAATTGGCGTGTTTCGTGCGGACCGCGCTCTGGATGCCGTCGGCCGCGACGACGAGATCGCTCGGCGGCAGTGATGTGGAGTCGGAAAAGTCACGTTCGAAATGCAGCCCGACGCCGAGTCCGCGTGCGCGCCGCTGGAAGATCTCGAGCAACCGCTTGCGCGACATCCCGCAGAATCCGTGTCCGGTCGAGCGCGTCCAAGTGCCACCGATCCAGGTCTCGATGTCGGTCCAGTTCACGAACGCGCGCCGGATCTCGGCATAGGTCTCGGGGTCCGCGCTCTCGAAGTGTCCGAGAGTCTCGTCCGAAAAGACGACGCCCCACCCGAACGTGTCGTCGGCCTTGTTGCGCTCGAAGACGTCGATCGCGGCTTCGGGGAAGGACTTCTTGAGGAGGATCGAGGTGTAGAGACCAGCGGGTCCGCCGCCGAGGATCGATGCGCGCATGGGGGGACAAGATAGGCAGACGGTGGGGATCGCGCCTCAGGCGTTCGACACCGGTTCTCCGGCGGGTACAGTCAAGGCATGGAGGTCAAGCTCAAGAACTACCGCTGCTTTCGCGATGCGGAACTACGGTTGACGCCTTTGACCGTGATCGTCGGCGCCAACGCTTCGGGCAAGTCTTCGCTCGTGCGAGCCCTGAGCCCAGACTTCGGGCTGCAAAGTGGCGATAGCTGGCAGGGTCGTACCGGAATCGACGTGGAGGTTTTGCGTCGTTTCGATGACGGCAGCGCGCTCTTGGCAGCGCTGAAGCCAGGGGACGACGTGGGTCGAGTGACCCGGGCCAGCAGCATCCCCCCGACTTCGACGGCCTACCAGTTGCTCGCGCTCGACGCGAACCAGCTTCGAAGTGAGAACCAGTTAGCGAAGGCCTCGCGTCTCGATCGAGATGGTTCGAATCTCGCCAACGTCTTCGGATCGTTGACGAGGGATGAGCAGTTCAAGCTCTCCAAACAGTTCTGTTCGTTCGTGTCCGTGTACTCGGATGTCGACGTCTTGCCTAGATCCGCCGGGCACATCACGCTGCGCTTCCGTGATGCCTTTCACGCTCCGCGGTGGTACTTGCCAAGCGAGGTCTCCGACGGCTCGCTCTTCACACTGGCGTTCTTGCTCCTCGCTCACCAATCGCCGCCCGTAGACCTCCTCGTCATCGAGGATCCGGAGCATGGGATGCATCCGTTCCTCTTGGGGGAGATCGTCGGACTCTTGCGTCGCCTCGCGACCGGAGAACTGACGGGCCGTCCGATGCGCGTGGTCCTGACCACACACTCTCCGACTGTCCTGGAGTTCTCCGAACCCGAGGAAGTCCGCCTCTTGCAGCGGAAGGACGATGGATCCGTCGACATCCTCGAGATCCCGACCCAGTCCAAGCATTGGCGCAACGCTTTCAAGGTCTACGACGAATCGCTAGGCCAGCTTTGGCTCTCTGGTGGACTCGGCGGCACCCCCTGAGGCTCCCACGTGCGCGTCGTCCTGTACGCAGAGGGCCCGAACGAGACGGGCTTCGTTGAGAGCCCGTCGGCCCACGACCGCCGAGTCCTTAGCGCTGAAGAACTCGGCCCTGGCCACGTTCTGACACGTCGAGTAATCGTGCATGCGACTGGGCGAGACGAGTTGCCGGTTCGGTTCGCGGCGCCGCTCCTGCATAGAGGCAGGATCGCAACGGGGAGTCAGCTCCTCGACTTTCATGTCCTCCCGCGACTGCTGACGTGGGGCGAGCCGAAGCTAGCCCCCGATCTCGTGATCGTGTTGGTCGACTCGGACGGGGTAACCGCCCGACGTTCGCAGCTGAGATCGATTGTAGATGGGATGGGCTCGGCGCTACCCGTCGTGGTTGCGGTCGCGGTGCAAGAGTTCGAGGCCTGGTGTTTCGCCGACACGAAGTTGTGGAACCGAATCGTGGGTTCAGTCGTGGATCAACCCGGCGACCCCGAAAAGTGGAAGCCCGGGGAAGCGAAGCAACGCTTCACGAGCCTGATCTCGAGCTCGAAGGCCGAGCAGCACGCGGTTCGCCTTCAGCTTGCCCAAGAGATCGATCTCGATTCGATCGAACGCACCTGCTCCTCCTTCCGCCAGTTCCTCGACGATCTCAAGCACGCGAACAAGGCGATCGCTTGACGGTTAGGATCGACGTCCTCCGTGGATCACCCCCAAGATTGGATCGAAGCACTCGCCGCTCTCCGCAACCGTCGGGAGCCGTGCGCGCTCGTCGTCGTCACCGAGCTCGAGGGCAGCGGACCGCGAGATCCAGGTGCCCGAATGATCGTCAGCGGGGGACGTCTCGCCTTCGGGACCATCGGCGGTGGCAATCTGGAGAAGCTCGCGATCGAGCACGCGTCGTCCTTGCTGGGTCGGGGCGAACCGGTGTCGGAATCCGTCGCTTACCCGCTCGGCGAAACGGCGGGCCAGTGTTGTGGTGGCCGCGTCACGGTTTTCTACGAGATCTTTCCCTGGAAGCGCCGCCGCATCGCGATCTTCGGTGCAGGCCACGTCGCGCAAGCGTTGGGCGGGCTCGCGCCGTGGTTGTCGGCGGACGTCGTGTTGATCGATTCGCGGGAAGAGCGCGAGATCCAACCCGCGCTGCCGCCGAGGCGCCCTTACGAGGTTCTGTTCGTCGACGCACCCGAGGCTGAGGTCGATGGGCTCGCGGAAGACGCTCTCGTCCTCGTGATGACGCACAGCCACGCGCTCGATCTCGAGATCCTCGCGCGCGCGATCCAACGCGAATTCGCCTACGTCGGTCTCATCGGCTCCGAGCGCAAGTGGGCGCGATTCCAAGCGCGACTCGTGCAGCGTGGGATCGGCGCGGAGCGTATCGCGCGCGTGCGCTGTCCGATCGGACTCTCGAAGCGCTCGAAAGAACCCGCTTCGATCGCGCTCTCCGTCGCGGCGGAATTGGCCGACGTCATGGCGTCCGAGCCCGTGCCCTGATCCTCGCGTTCATTTCGCGACACGCTCGCCGAGCGAGCGGCGCAGATCGGCGAGCGCCTTCTCGGCTGCGACAAGTCGAGTCTCGACGTCTACTCCCACGAGGATTCCAAGCGCGGCGTCTTCGCTCTCGCGCCGTGACTTCTCCATGTTGTTCAGGACCACCGCGATGAAGAGATTGATGACGACGAATACCGCCACGACGATGTAGCTGGCGAAGAAGAACCAGGCCGCTCGCGTTGCTCCGCGTGCTTCTGCGGCCATCTCCACCCAGCCTTCGAGCGTTAGGATCTGGAAGAGTGATGCACACGCGCGGCCGAGCGTTCCCCAATGCGCGGGATCGGCCTCCCCGAAGAGGTGCCAGCCCAGCACGCCGTAAACGTAGATCAGAAGTCCTTGCAGCAAGATGACGTGGGTCATCGACGGGATGGACCTGAGCATCGTGTCGATGATGAGCCGCAGGTCGGGCAAGGCCGACGCGAGCCGCGCGATGCGCAAGACGCGCGCCACGCGTGCGATCGTCGCCAGGGGCCCTGCGGCCGGGAGTAGCGAGAGCGCCACGACAGCGAAGTCGAAGACGTTCCACCCGTCATGGAAGAACCGCCGAGGACTGGGCAGGCAGGCGACGACCCGTACCGTGATTTCAAGCACGAACGCCGCCTGGAAGCCGACGTGCATCCCGCGCAGGACCGACTCGTTGCCGGTCGTGAAGCGCGGATACGTTTCGAGTCCCATGAGCGCCGCATTGAGCAGGATCAGCGCAACCGTGGCTCGGTTGAAGGCCGGGCGTTCGACGAGCCTGCGTGCCGCGCGCCCGAGCCGCGGGGCCCGTTCCGAATCAGTTGAGTTCACGGTGGATCGAGTTTCTCGCCGAGTTTCCAGGCCAAGTTCGAGAGCTGACGCCGGAGCAACTGGACCTCGGATGCAAGATCGCTGATGCGCTGATCGACAGCGGCGAGATCCGCGGGGCGCACGCTGTTCGCCGTGTCGTCGATGGTCGGTGGCGCGCGCATCAGTTGTGGAATCGGCGTCGGCGACGCGGCACGCGCCTGCGGCGGATGCGCGAGCGGCGCGATGGTCTGGCCGTAACTCTCCGCGCGCGATCCAGGTTCGCGTTCGAGCCGCACGACGATTCCGCTGACGAGCATGGGCGCGAGCGCGTCCATCAATACGGGCTGCGTCGGGATGTCGACCATCCGCGACACTCGCGCGCGCAGCTCGCCCGGCTGCTGGGGGCCGCGCAGGAGGAGTTCGGCGATGATGGCGACCTGAATGCGTGAAATGCCGAGCATTTCGGCCGTGTTGTGCCGGAAGCGCTCGACGCGGCTGCCGGCCGGGTGCACCGATCCGGCCCAGCCCTTCACGATCAGCTTCCCTGTCGCCGCGTAGACCGCGGACTCCGAGAGGTCTAGCACCGGGTCACGGTTCGACTTCTGGTTGCAACCGGCCGTGAGCGCGTTCAACGACAACGGGTACTGCTCCGGCGTCGTCAGCTCCTTCTCGACGAGGACGCCGACGAGTCGCGCCTCCATCGGCTCCAGCTTGCGTGTGTCTTCCATGTGAGTCTTCTCAGAGCCTGTGAAGAAATCACAGGCGATGCGCCGCGGAAGCGGCGCCACTAGGTTCTGGGAGGCCGTAGGATCGATTCCTTCACGGCCTCTCAGGAGTCGAGGCGATCGATCGCCTCGGCCAAGTCGAAGTCGAGTACGGTCAATCCGCCAGCGTCGTGGGTCACGAGTGCGATCGTGACGCGACCGTAGCCGTTGGACCAGTCGGGGTGGTGATGTGATGCCTCGGCGAGCAGTGCGACGCGCGTCATGAACGCGAACGCACGGCTGAAGTCAGCGAAACGCCATTCGCGGCGCAGGCGCCCATCCACGATCGTCCACGCGGGGACGCGTCGGATGCGCTCCTCGATCTCGTTCGGTGCGAGGGGCTGCGGGCGAATCACGCGCGAGAAGATAGCTTGCCTCAGGGCGGAAGCACGAAAGGTCGGCGCGCAGCGTAGAGAGCGGCGCGTCCTTCGACCTCGGGGATCGGCTGCTTTGGACCGTCGCGTCGCAGCGTCGCGAGCGCGCGATCGACGAAGGTGCTCGCCTCCGCGAACCGACCGTTGGCCGCGAAAACGGCGGCGATCGTGTCGTGATCCTGTGGGCCGAGATCCGTAGCGGTCACCGAGTTCTCGACCAAAGTCAGCGCGAATCGCGGATCGCGCGCGGACGAATCCGGGCATGTCGCGAGCCACCACGCGAGATTCATGGCGAAGGCCCGGTTCGAGGGTTCTCGCCGAGAAAGCTCGCGCAGGACGTCCAGCCCCTCCCGCCAACGCTTCCTCGCGACGAGCAGGTCGCCGAGACCGCCCAACGCGTTCACGGAGCCCGGATCGATCGCGATCGCATCCTTGAACGAACCTTCGGCACCGTCGAAATCGCCGATCGCCTCACGCGCACGGCCCAGGTTCGCGTGAGCGTTCACGAAGCTCGGCGAGAGCTCGAGCGCCTTCTCTTGACGCGCGATCGAGCCGCGCGGATCTCCCTCTGAGAGGAGCACGCTGCCAAGCCCCGACCACGCTTCCCAATCGTTCGCATTGTTGGCGATCGCGGCCTCGAACTCGCGCCGAGCTCCGTCGAAGTCGCCGACCTGGACGAGCGCGATGGCGAGCCCGCGGCGTGCGACGGGATCGAGCGGATCGGTCGAGGCCGCCAGACGGAGCGCTGCGAGCGCTTCACTTCCACGCCCCATCCGTCGCCGCGCATCCGCATTGCGCGCCGCGGCTGCGCGGAAACCAAGACTCGTCGCGCGTTCGTACCGTGCCGCAGCCGAACTCCAATCCTGCTCGGCCATGAATGCGTCGCCGACCTGAGCTTCGAATTGCGATAGAAAAGCCGCTGGTGCATCGCGTCCGCTCGCGCGCAGAGCGAACGAAGCGCCGATCGAGGCTGCGAGCGCGGTCGCGACCGCGATTCCGCGCGTGCGCGAGCGGTCGAATGCGCCCAACGCGACGAGGCTAGCGCCACCGAAACCGGCGATGAGCGGAACGACGGGCATGCGATAGCGCGGCGAGTACCAGAAGACCGCGACGACGAGGAGCGTCGCGGCGTAGAGGAGGATCTCCGGCGCGTGCTCACGCGGCTTGCGCGCCAACAGAAGTAAGACGAGGAAGCTCGGAATCGTCCACCACGCGACCTGCATCGGCGACCAGGCGAGCGCGCGACCGACCCCATCGTCGGCCTCGAGGTTTGCGGAATAGACGTCGCCGTAGTTCGACCCGGAGAAGAACCACCAGCACTTCTTCGCGGCGAGCACGACCGCTGCGCGGGGATCCGACTTCCAGTAGTCGAGGCCGCGCTTCTTGTACGCAGCGCTCGTCGCCTTCCACGATCCGTCGGTCTCCGCTCGCACGGCGTCGCGAGCATCGAGACTCTGCTTCGTGCGATCGGTCGACACCCCTTCGGCTGCGCGATAGGTGCCCTCGGCCCCGGGTTGGTTCCCGTGATAGAAGCCCAGGCCCGCTTGTGCGCTGAGTGGGATGAATTCGCGTGCGGCGAGCCAGTT
>JAYTBY010000309.1:0-4023 GCA_043736755.1 Planctomycetota bacterium
CACCGAAGGTCGAGCCCCGATTCAGGTGGTCACGCGAGGACAGGCCGAGGCTTCTCGATCGCCAGTATCAGGCGATCGTGAACCCGTCCGCCAAGTCGAACGTGCTCGCCGTGCAGTTCGTGCGGGTCCGAGCCCGAGCCCGAGTGTGTCCGTGACGAGTGCGACGCAGCGATCGCCACGCGGCGCGCCCGAACGCGCTCATTCCAGCTCGTCGGGCACCGACTTCTTCGCCGGCGAGTACGTGAACAGGTCGCCCGGCGTGTAGGCGCTCTCCGCTTTGAGATTCAGCGCGCGCACGACCTTGCCCATCGCATTGGCTGTCAGGCGGCGACCCCTGACCGCGCGCGCGACCATCTTGTGCGTGAGTTGCTCGCTCGACGCTTGCACCAAGTCGGTCGCTGAAAGGCCGTGCTTCGCGAGGACTCCGAGGATCGGCTGCGGGCCAAGATCACGCTCTGCATTCATGTGTGGCCTCAGGCTACGAACTCGATGGCCTCGTTGTAGACGCCGTCGAGGAATGTAGAGGTCCTGGAGGGGCGTGACGAGTCCTACCCGCTTCGATGCGCCATCCGTGTCGACGGATGTGGGAGAGGTCCACACCGGATCCGTCGGGTGCAGACCGTTCGACCGCGATCGTCGACTTCAGGGCGCCCACAGCACGCGCAACCCGTTCGTGAGGTTGAACCCCTCCGGTGCGCAGAAGCTCGCCGTGTTGCGGTACCACGTCTGGTAGATGCGCTCGCCCGGCGACATCACGAAGCCGACGGCACTGACGCTCGGGTTCATTGGGCCCGGGAGAACGGAGGCGCCGCCGACGTTGGAACGGACGCCCAGGCGGTTCACCGAGCCGCTTGCGCAGCGCAGGCCGTCGCCGAACGGCGCGCCTGCCCCGCCGCTCGCGGCGATCGAGCCCTGGAAGTACAGCGCGCTCGCGTTCGTCATGCCGGTGCCGTTCAGCACGAGCGTGTCGTTCGTGAGGCGCGCGCTCCCGGTGCCGCGCAAGGTGCCCGCAGTGCCGAACGAGTTGAGGCATCCGGCAACCGCGCTCGGTGAGCTGTTGTTGCCGCACGGGCAGCCTGCGCCCGTGCCGTCGCCGAGGCAGATCGGTTCGCCGGCGGTCCTGCAGCCGCGGAACCGTAGCACGCCCTCGCCGGCGCCGACATTCACCGAGAGCAACTCGACATCCCCATCCCCGTCCAGGTCGGCGATGCGCACCTGGCGCAAGAAGTGCGAGACGTCGGTCACGAGGTCGCTCATGACATCGAACGTCGCGTTGCCCAGGTTCGCGAGGACCGTGAGTCGCGGTGCCCAACCAGCCGCCACGACGAGATCGACGTCGCCATCGGCATCGACGTCGCCGGCGGTGACGTCTTCGGCACGGAGGAAAAGACCGCTGAAACCCGGGATGATCGTTTCGGAGGACAGCGTGCCGTTGCCGGCGTTCAAGCGGACCGTGAGCACGTAGGCGGTCGTGAATCCAACCGAGACCAGGTCGCGGTCTCCGTCGCCGTCGAGGTCGGTGAGCACGACGGGTGCAGTTGGTGAATACGCTTGGAGGACCGAGAAGTTGCCGTTGCCGTCGTTTTGCAACGTGTACAGGTTCGTGGCGCCTTGCGAGACGATGTCAAGATCCAAGTCTCCGTCGAGATCTCCCCACACCGCCGATCGCGACGCTGCGTTCACGGGCAGCGTCGAGGTGTAGCTCGTGAACGTGCCCGCTCCGTCATTGCGCAGGAGGTAGACGGTCTGGGGACTGTTCCGATGCGTGACGAGCAGGTCCTGATCCGAATCGCCATCGAAGTCCGCGCCGAGGATGCCGACGGGATCCGTGAACGAGTGCGTCCCAACAGGAGGAGTCGTGAAGGCGCCCGTGCCGTCGTTGCGCAAAAGGTGCAGGACTCCAGCGGTGATTCCGCCACCTCCCGGATTCCAGGTTCGAAAGATGGCGATGTCGACGTCGGCGTCTCCGTCGAAGTCCGCCGCGACGAGGCTACCGATGTTCGCGCTGTCCGCCGGCAGGTAGACGAACTCTTGCGGTGCGAACGTGCCGTTCCCGAGGTTCCGGGACACGTGGAGCCCGCTTGTGAGAACGACGACGAGATCGAGATCGCTGTCGCCGTCGATGTCCGCCGTGGTGATCAGGCCCGGGTTGGTGGCGACGACTGCTGTGACGCTCGGCTCGAAGCACACGCCTTGCGCCGCGGCCGTCGTGCCGGCGGCGAGGAGGAAGGGTAGGGCCGCGAGCGCCGCTCGGGCGATCGGCGCGCCGTGCAGACGCTCGTCACGGAGCAGCGCCGGGATCGCGAGGGGGAAAAAGGGGAGCGAGGAGGCGTCAAGTTTCATTGGGAAGAACCCCGGCTAGTTAGAGGCAAGCGACTTCGCGCGGACTGGCCGCTTCTCACCCGATCCAGGCCGCGCCGTCACGCGCACCCCACTCTCGGAGAATAACGTATCCGACAAGGCACGGGGCGAGCCGCGCACGAACTCGTGCAGGTACGCGTGCTCGAGTTCGTGCGCGGCTCGCCCCGCCCCGCAGCACGCGATCGCGGTGCTGTCCAAGTCTCGGAAGCCGAGCGCGTTCTTCGTCGATCAAAACGCGTCGCCGGATCTTGCCGGACGTTGTTTCGGGATGCGGCGACGGAACTCGACGAGGCGGACGCGGCTGAGTTCTGACGCGATTTAGCGACCCCGCACACTCGAGCCCGCACGTCAGTTGCCCCACGCTACGCTGACCCCATTCGTGTAGTTGAAGACTTCAGGCGTGCAGAAGCTGGCCGAGTTGCGGTAGCGCACCTGGTAGTGGCGCGTGCCGGCCGCAACGATCGCGCCGCGCACCGAGATCCACGCGTCCGCTGTAGCTGGGTAGGCCGAAGCGCCGGCGACGTTCGTCTTCGTGCCCAAGCGGATGAACGGCCCGCCTGTGCATTTCAGCCCGTCGCCGAACGCAACGCCAGCGCCGCCGGCGACGGTCGTAAGGCCCTGGAAGTAGAGCGCGGACGAGTTCGGCATCGAGCCGCCCTCGAGTCGTAGCGTGTCGTCGGAAAGGCTCGCGCGCCCGTGAACTCGCAGCGTGGCGCCGATGCCGAGCGAGGACAGACAGCCGCTGTGCGTGCCCGGCGTGGCGTTGTTGCCGCAGGGGCAGGGCGATCCCGAGCCGTCGCCGTGGCAGAACGTTTCGGCGTCGCCACCGCAGCTCTCCCAACGAGCGATGTAGCGTGAGGGAATCGTCCCGCCCGCGGTGAGGAAGTATCCGCCGACGTAGAGCTTCGGACCGCGTCCGTCGCCGGCGTCGTAAGCGGCGATCGCCTTGATGTTCGTATTGAGGCCCGGTTGATTCTGCAAGCCACCCAGCGTGTCCCAAGCGCTGCCCGTCCAGCGCGCCACACCTTGGACCCACGAGTCGTTCATCGCGAGGTAGCCGCCGCGCACGTAGAGCTGCGAGCCGGCGCCCGATCCGTCGTCGAGCGAGACGATCTGTTCGACGGTTCCGTTCGTCACTCCGGGAATCGCCGTGAAGCTCGTGCCGTTCCAGCGCGCCAAGCGCGCGGCTGGCGCACCGCCCAGCGTCAAGAAGTTGCCGCCCAGTACGAGCTCCGGTCCGGCGCCGAAGTCGTGCTCGGCGAACGCGAAGACGATCGGGTACGACCCCCCGCCTCCTGGCCCGCCTCCCATCGTTTCGAGCGTGGTGCCATCCCAACGCGCGAGCCCGTTAGCGGGGACTCCGTTCAACGTATCGAACACACCCGACAGGAACAGCGCGGGACCGGATCCGTCGTCGTGAGCGATGATGCGCATGACCTGATTCGATGCATTCGTCGCGAGGACGAGCGACCAAGAGGCTCCGTCCAAGCGCCACAGGCCGTAGCTGCCGCCGGCGAAGAGCTTGGTTCCGCTGCCATCGTCGAAGGCGGCAAGCTGCCAGATGCCCTGCGGGCCCGCGGGGAAATTGGGCAGCGCGCTCCACACGCCGCCGGAGTACCGCAACAGATGGCGCGCGCCGACGCCGTAGCCTTGGAACGTACC
>JAYTBY010000310.1:0-8870 GCA_043736755.1 Planctomycetota bacterium
ATCTCGTCACGGCGAATCGCGAGTAACCTATGATTGCAGCCCTCTTTGTGTGCCTCTCGGCGGCAGCCGGGCGCATGCCCGAAGTCTTCGACACCGGAAACGCGTCGCTCCTACGAAGTGTCGACTCGGCGAGCAGTACGAGCCTGTGGCGCGACAAGCTCTTCTTCGACATCGATGCGTCCGGGACGGTGTGGGTACGCGGGCGCACCTACAAGGCCAGCTTCTCGAAGGACGCGGCGACGTACATCCCGTTCTTCGGCTCGAACGCGCCGCGCAACTATCCGGTCGCGCTGCGCGTCGAGTCGGTGACGATCGACGGAGAGACTCTCGCGTTCGACACCGCCGTGCCTGCCGTGCGTGAAGGCGCGATCGTCGAGTACGCACGCGGGGCATTCCGCGAGAGGTACGTACTGACGCCGGACTCCGTCGAGCAGACGTTCGTCTTCGACGAGCTGCCGCGACGCGGCGAGATCGTCGTCTCGCTGGACGTCACGTCCGAACTCGACCCTCGCAGCGACGGCGAGAGTTTCCGCTTCGAGAACGCTCTCGGTCACGTGCGCTACGGCCGAGCGTTCGCGTTCCACGATGACCTGCCGAAGACGGCGATCGAGAGCCGCATCGAAGACCGCGAGATCGCACTCGTGGTCCCGGCAGCGATCGTCGAGAGCGCGACCGGTCGTCTCGTGATCGACCCGGTCCTCACGACATTCGTCGTGGAGAACGCGGCGCTCGACGAGTTCGCGGCCGACACGGCCTACGACGCGACGAACTCGATCTGGTTGACGGTCTCCGAGGACATCTTCAGCGCTTCGGACCACGACATCCACGCCATTCGTCACGCGACGTCTGGTGCCATCCTGGGTCAGGACTACGTCGACTTCACCGGCGACGATTGGCGCACGCCGGCTGTCGCGAACAACAACCAGGACGATCAGTTCCTCGTGGTCGCAGCGCGCGGGGTTTCGCCCAACCGCCAGATCTACGGTCGCACGGTCGAGGCGACCGCGACGTTGAACATGTCGGCGCAGTTCATCATCAGCTTCACCGACTTCTTGAGCGACGTGTATGTGCCCGATGTCGGCGGCGACTCGTCGACGAGCGGAACGAGCTACTACTGCGTCGTCTGGGAGTCCGAATTGATTCCCGGCACGAACTGGGACATCCACGCGCGATTGGTCCGCACGGACGCATCGCTCGTCGGGTTCGGGAGCGTTTCAATCGACTTGAGTCTCAACACGATTCACCGCAACCCATCGATCAGCAACTCGAACGGCAACGCGGCGGCGGAGCTGCAGGACTGGAACATCGTGTGGGAACACGAGGTCTCGCCGACGAACCGCAACATCCTCGGCGCGCGCTTGCACTGGGACGGGACGCTCACGGCCGCGACGTTCACGGTCGCGTCGTCGACGCTCGACGAGCGCTACCCATGCGCGACCGCCATCGTGGACGAGAACGGCGGTACGCGTCCGTGGATGGTCGCCTACCAAGTCGACAGCGGTGCGAACGGTTGGGACGTGCGCTGCCGCACGTTGAACGGCACGGCGATCATCTCGACGTTCGATCTGTCCGAGCAATTCAGCTCGGTCGCGCTCGATCAGATCACGCCGAGTTGCGACACGGACGGACGGCAGTTCCTCGTCGCCTACGACGAGCGCACGTCACCGTCCTTCTTCTCGACGGACATCAAGGTCTCCACGCTCTATTCACTAGGAGGAGCCCTGGGCGTGAACGAGGGCAACCTCTCCGCATCGCCCGGGTTCTTCACGGACCTGCAGCCGCGGGTCGTCACCGCGCGCACCTCGGGTTCTACGTCCGACGACGCTCTGATCGCGTTCGAGCGCGACAACAGTGGCACGAGCGACGTGTACGCGGCCGGCTACGACATCCCGTTCGGCGGACCCGTCTCCTCCTTCTGTTCCGGCGACGGGAGCGGCACGGCCTGTCCGTGCGCCAACTTCGGAGCTTCCGGGAACGGCTGTGCGAGTTCGGTGAACGCAGCCGGCGCGAACCTCGCGTCGACGGGTGGCGCGGATCTGTCCAGCGACTCACTGCAACTCACGGCTTCGGGTCTGCCCGCGACAGCGACGGTGCTGTTCTTCCAAGGCACTTCGCAGTCAGGTGCCGGAGCAGGATCGGTGTTCGGTGACGGACTGCGCTGCGCGAGCGGCACCGTGATCCGTCTCGGCACGAAGACCGCGGCAGGCGGCAGCGCGAACTATCCGACCGGCGCGGATCTCGACGTGTCCGTGCGCGGCGTGGTTCCGGCAGCGGGAGCGGTGCGCCACTACCAAGGCTGGTATCGCAACAGCGCCTCGTTCTGCACGGCCTCGACGTTCAACCTGACGAACGGGTTGCGCGTGCAGTGGATTCCGTGAGGACCAGCGAAGCCGCTCGGTCGACTCGTCGTCCATAGTTCGAGTAGCGAGTGAGGCACTGCTTCCAACGAATCGGTCGTGCACCGACGCACGACGTTGCGAGCCGAGTTCTCGACGACCTCGGCTCGCGATACTCGCTGAAATGCCGAACGCGTTCACGGGGGCTTCAGGTCGAGTCGCGCAATGTCGTGTGCAACCCGGGTGCGGCAGGTCGCACCCACTTCGGAGAATACACACGATGAAACACGGACTTCTTTACGCAGCGAGCGCGTTCGCGCTCGTCCTCGGCTCGGGCGTGCTCCTCATGTCGGCCAAGGGCCCGACGGTTCCGGCGCTCGCTCCGGGCAATCGGCTCGAGCTTTCACGCTCGCGCATCTACTGGGAGTACAACTCGTCTGCGAATGATCTCGGCGTGCACGTCACGCTGGATGGTCAGAACTGGAAGCGACTCAAGATCTTCCGGCCCAACGACAGCTTGCTCTTCGACGTGCGCGGATTCGGCCCCTACCAGAATCTCGGCATGACCGAGTTGTTCTTCGAAGGTGCCGAACCGAACCTCGACGACTTCCCGTTGGCGGATCTCTTGGCACTCTTCCCCGAAGGTGAGTACGACTTCGAGGGCATCACGGTCGAGGGTGACGACATCGAGGGCGAGTCGATGTTCTCGCACGCGATCCCGGCTGGACCGCGCGTCCTGGCACAGGTCGGCTCGAACAACTTGGTCCGCATCGTGTGGAGCCCGGTCACTTCGCCGCCGCCCGGCTTCCCGAATCGCCCCATCGTCATCAGCGGTTATCAGGTGATCGTCGGTTCGTTCCAGGTCACCGTTCCGGGGTATGTGACGAGCGTCACGGTGCCGGCGGAGTACGTGCAATCGCTTGCGCCAGGTCCGCAACAGTACGAAGTGCTCGCGATCGAAGCGGGCGGGAATCAGACGCTCACCGAGGGCACGTTCGTTCACTGAGGTCCTGATTCAGGCTCGATCCGCCGCTGGCGAAGCACGGTGCTTCGTCAGCAGTGGTCCTCTACTCGCGCGACGAAGAGCATCCGGGCGACGCGCTCGGCCGCATCGTCATCGGCCGGAGAATGGCCGGCACCGACCGTCATCGCGCCGCGACACTGCGACCGTCCCCTCCGTGCCGGCACGCGGCGCACCCTACTGAAGAGGATCGCGCGGGCTATCGTGGGTGACCCATCGCCAGGGCGACACCCCGCGCGACACGAGCCCGCTAGCGCGCGCCCACCCTCCGTCATGGCACCGAGCAGCAAGAACACGCGACGAGCCGTGACCGGAATGAAGTGCGACCCGCGCGTCACGGCCTGCGTCGAGAACGCGCCCGAGTTCGCGCGTCCCGTCCTCGCGTACTTGCGCGAGATCGTCCATGAGGGCTGTCCTCTGGTCGTCGAGACGATCAAGTGGCGCATGCCGTCGTTCGAGTACCGCGGCATGTTCGCTGGGGTGGCGGCCTTCAAAGCGCACTGCGTGTGCGGATTCTTTAAGCACGAGATCCTCGTCGCGGCCGATGCGAAAGCGCTCGAGGCGATGGGCAGTTTCGGATGCCTGCGCTCGCTCGACGATCTGCCATCGCGCGCCACGCTGCTGCGCTACGTCAAGCAGGCGAGGAAGTTGAACGACGACGGCGTCACGGCTTTGCGAACGAAGACGGCGCGGAAGAAGCCGGCGGCGATGCACTCGGAGTTCGCGGCGGCTTCGAGGCGGAACGCGAAGGCCAAGAAGACTCTCGCGAGCTTCAGCGCGAGCCAGCAGCGCGAGTACACCGAGTGGATCGCCGACGCCAAACGCGACGAGATGCGCGAGCGCCGAATCGAGACCGCGATCGAATGGCTCACGGAGGGCAAGACGCGGAACTGGAAGTACGAGAGCAGCTGAGGGCGTGTGAAGAGATCGAGCCGACACGCACTCAGCGCGTCGACTCGAGCCGCCGCCACTGGATCGTGGTCTCGATTCGGCGCTCGCGGGATCGCGCATGACGAGCGCTGCTGTCGAAAGACTGGGGTACTCGAGTTGCAAGCGACTCCGCCCTCGACTTTCCGACCCGCGGGCACGAGCAGCGTCAACACGTCACGACCGAGCGCGGGACCGTGGACCGTCGCTTTCTCGAGTCGCGCGACGTCCGAGCTCGGCGGCTTCCCTCGAAGGTCGGATGGGATGACTCCCGACATGAGCGCCGTCTCGCCCGCAGTGCAGGCGAGCGCTGTCGTGGAGAGGACCAGGAGCCAAGTGCTGGCCATGGAGACCGCTCGAAGAGGGCCTCTCCTCGCGTAGCTGGGCCCCGGCATCTACACAATCCTCACCGGATCCCGCTCCATCCTGGGAAAGCAGCGTCGACCTGCATTGCGGCACCGCGAACGTTCGAATTAGAGTAGGAAGGATCTCCAACGGCACGGGCACCGCCCGTAGCCCTCCCCTCGATGCTCGCGCACTGGCTCCTCCTCCTGCTCCTCGTACCCGGTTGGCTCTTGCCGGCCGGTGTGCGCGTGCCGTTGTGTGCGTGCCAGTTCATGCCGAGCGACATGGGCTCGTGCTGCGCGCCGGTCGAGAGTCGATCCTGCTGCGCGAGTGAGGACGACACGACCACTCCGGAGAAGAGTGTCCAGCGGGGCGGCGAGTGTCACTGCTCCGTCGACGTGCCGACGCACGAGCCGGCGTGTGTGCAACAACAGGCCACCATCTCGGTGCCGTTCGTCCTTCCGCAGCTCGTCGCGCGACTCTCGCTCCCCGCTTCCGAGTCGAACTTCGATTCGAGGTTCCGCTCCGATCGACCGCGCGGACCGAGTCCCGGTCGACCGAATCCCGCACCGCTTCGTTTGTGAGCTTCCGGCGCCTGCGACGATTCGCAGCGCGCTCATCGACGTCCCGTGACGGCGCCACGTCCGCCGTTCTGCCGACTCCATACGAGTCGGCGTCGCGTGTCTCGCTGCGGACTCTGCTCCGCCTCGAGGCACTCCATCCACGGACCCACGACATCGGAACTCACGAATCATGATCCAGCTCCACGTTCTCGCCAGCTTCGTGCTGGTACTCAGCCCCGCCTCCATCGCGAATCAAACGCCCACCCCGGCGTCCACCACTGCCGCTCAAGCTGTCGAAGCGGTGCAAGTCCCCGCCTTTCCGAACACGACGTGCCCGATCATGGGCAAGCCGATCTCGACGCGGCTCTTCACGGACACCCAGTACGGCCGCATCTACATCTGCTGCAAGGCGTGCGTGAAGGACATCCAAGCCGATGTCGAGCACACGTATCGGACGGCCTATCCGACGACCGAGAAGCTCGAGAACAAGGTTTGCCCGGTCACGGGAGAAACAGTGGGCAAGGACGCAGTGCGGGTCGAGCTGCAAGGCCGTGATTTCCTCGTCGCGAACAAGGCTGCGGCCGTGGTGGCACTCGAGGACGCGCAAGCGACGCTCGCAATGCTCGCCGATCCCAAACTGATCGACGTCAAGAACGGCACGTGCCCGACGACGGGCGAACCGGTCGCGCGCAACACGATCGCCGTGATCGAAGGTCACATCGTGCGTTTCGCGACCGCGAAGGCGATCGAAATGGCGAAGCAGGATCCGAAGGCGACGCTAGCGAAAGCACGTGAACTGCGCGCGAAGGAAGACCGCGAACGCGCCGAGAAGTCGCCGACGCCGAAGCCCGTCGGAGGCTGATTCGTGCGCGCATTCCTTGCCACCGCGGCCGTTCTCACGGTCGCGTGCCGCGCCGCTCCACCGCCCACGGATCCTCCGTCGACGCACCCGGGATCTGCGCTCGCGACCGAGAGCGCGGTACCGACCTTGCGCGGCCCCGCGACGACCGCCGTCACGGAGCCGAAGTCCGCGACGGCTCCCGCGCCAATGCCCGGAATGGGCGGAGGGCGACGATGAGAGCGCGTCGATGCGCGGCTGGCGTGCTGGGACTCGTGACCGGTCTCGCAGCATGCGCCGCACCCGATTCGATTCGGGATGACGCGCGCAACGGTGTGCAGCGCGAGCTCGACACACGATTGGGAACGCTTCCGCGCGACGAGCCCGGCATCGTCGCCGAGGCACGCGTGCAAGCGTTACTCGAAGGAGGCGTCGACGAGGACGAGGCGGTGCGCATCGCGCTGCTCTCGAATCGATCGATCGTCGCGAGCTACGCCGAGCTGGGCGTGCGCGCCGCGGATCTCGCGCAGGCCTCTGTATGGGCGAACCCGATCCTCGACGTCGGGTTCTTGTTCTTCGACGACGGCACGGAGATCGACCTCGGCCTCTCGCAGTCGTTCGTCGACGTATTCCTGCGCCCGGGTCGCACGGAAGTCGCGGAGCACGAGTTGGAGGCCGCGCGAGCGCGGGTCGCGCGCAGCGTAGTCGCCCACGCGTTTCGGACGCGTCGTGCACACGTCAGCGCGCTCGCGGCGCAGGCGCGACTCGAAATGGAGACGCGTCGAGCCGCAGCGACGGAGTCCGCCGTCGACTTGGCGCGTCGACTCCACGACGCGGGCAGTTTCACGGCGCGCGACGTCGCACTCGAAGAGGCCGAGTTGGCCGCGCGCCTCCTCGAGCGATCCGCGGCCGAGAGTGCGCACTTTGCAGCGCGGGAAGAGTTGACGCGTGAACTCGGTCTCTCGGGCGAAGATGCGAACTACGAGATCGCGGGCACGTTTCGGCCTGATCCCGCGTCGGGCCTCGATCTCGAACGCGTCGAATCGCGCGCGATCACTGCGAGCCTCGACCTCGCCGAACGACGTGCGCACGCCGCCGCGCTCGCTCGCGCCACAGGCCTCGCGACGCTCGAAGCGCGACTGCCCGATGCGACCCTCGGCGTCGGCGCGATGAAGGATCACGACAGCTCGGGCTGGGGCGTCGGACCGCGCGGATCGATCGGTATCCCGCTCGCCGACGGCGGCGGTGCGCGGCGATTCGCGGCCGAGTCACGGCTCGCCGCGGCCGAGGCGGAGCATTGGAGTCGTGCGGTCGAGATCCGCTCGTACGCGCGCACCTTCCGCGATCGCTTGCGCTCGCTCGACGCGGATGCGCGCTTCGCGCGCGACGTGCACGTTCCCGCGGAACAAAGGGTCGTCCGGGAAACGCTGCGCAACTACAACGCGATGCAAGTCGGCGTGTTCGACGTGCTGCGCGCACAAGGGGCGGAGATCGGAGCGGAGCGACACGCGGTTGCGTTGCTCGCGGAAGCTTGGAAAGCGCGGCTCGATCTCGAGGAACTCCTCGCGGGTTCCGCGAACGACGCACGGATCGAAGTCGACGGTCACGCGAGCGCGCGACTTGCGGCGCGCGCCGGACAGGGAGGACACTGAGATGGATGGTTCAAGGAGACGACTCTTCACGACCTCGCTCGGCGCTGCCGCGCTGATTCCGGCGCTACCGGGGCTGTTCGCGGCACCGCTGCCGGTCGCGCCCACGCGACGCGATCCGAATGCACCGCCGCTCGAGCCCGGCCTACCCGGCCGCGACTATCGTCCGGTCATCACGCCGAGTTCGATCGCGCTCCCCTTCCGCATCGTCGACGGAGTGAAGGTGTTCCATCTCGTGGCGGAGAACGTGGATCACGAGTTCGCACCCGGTCTCTCGGCGAGCTGTCTCGGTTTCAACGGACGCGTGCACGGTCCGACGATCGAAGCCGTCGAAGGCGATCGCGTGCGCATCTACGTCACGAATCGTCTGGAAACCGCCACGAGCATCCACTGGCACGGCCTCAACGTCCCGAACGGAATGGACGGCGTCGGCGGCCTGCACCAGCGCGCGATCGAGCCCAAGGAGACGTTCCGCTACGAGTTCACTCTGAATCAGCACGGCACGTTCATGTATCACTCGCACCACGACGAGATGACGCAGATGGCCCTCGGATTGATGGGCCTTTTCGTGATTCATCCGCGCGAGGTCGAGCTCGATCCTCCGGCGCGCGACTACGCGATCCTGCTCTCCGAGTGGAAGATCACGCCCGGCGCGAAGCGTCCCGATCCGAACGAGATGATGGACTTCAACGTGCTCACGATGAACGCGAAGATCCATCCAGCAACGCAGAACCTCGTCGCGCAGCTCGGCGAACGCGTGCGCATCCGCATCGGCAACCTGAGCGCGATGAGCCACCACCCGATCCACTTGCACGGGCATTCGTTTCGCGTTGTCGCGACAGACGGCGGCGCTCTCCCTGCGACGAACGGTTGGGTGGAGACGTCCATCCTCGTGCCTACGGGGTCGACGCGCACGATCGAGTTCGTGGCGGATGCGCGCGGCGATTGGCCGCTGCACTGCCACATGACGCACCACGTGATGACGCAGATGGGCCACGGGATCCCGAACACGATCGGCGTCGACCTCGCGCACTTCGACGACGCGCTTTACGCGCACGTGCCGGCCTACTCCGCGATGGGCGAGGAGATTTCGAGCGGCGGACACGACGGTCTCGTGCCCGTGAACAGCCTGCCGATGATCGGCAGCCGCGGCCCGTTCGGGATCATGACGATGTCGGGGATGTTCACGAT
>JAYTBY010000311.1:0-4015 GCA_043736755.1 Planctomycetota bacterium
CGAGTCGGGTACGCCGGCTGGTGAACGAACTCTCGCCGCGCACCATGCGCAGGAGCACCGGCACGCCTTCGCCATCGAGCACGCCGGCCGAATCGGCGCTGTCGAACGGCGAGGCGAGCTCGACAGGCAGGGGCATGCGCCTTCGAGGGGGCCGGGTAGACTCGAGGGGACGCTCGTGCGTCCCTATCGCCCCCCCGGAGTCCTGCGATGCGTCTGCGCTCTGCCAGAATCGGTTTCCTCGTCGCTTGGACGCTCGCGGGCGTCGCTCCGGCCCAGTCCTCGTTCGTGAACTGGGAACACCCGCAGGTCCATCCGCTCGACCCCTCGCCCGACGGGACGCGTCTCGCGGTCGCGAACACCGCGGACGGGACCCTGGAGGTCTTCGACCTCACCGGCGCAAGCGTCGTGCACACCGCATTCGTGCCGGTCGGCGTCGACCCCGTCAGCGTGCGCTGGCGCACGAACGACGAGGTGTGGGTCGTGAACCACGTCTCGGACTCGGTCAGCGTCGTGAGTATCGCGGCCGGCAACGTCATCGCGACGATCTCGACCGGCGACGAGCCGGCGGACGTCGTCTTCGCGGGGTCGCCGCAGCGCGCCTACGTGTCCTGCTCGCAGGCGAACACGATTCAGGTCTTCGATCCGGCGAACCTCTCCGCCGCGCCGAGCGTGATTCCGATCGTGGGCGAGGAGCCGCGCGCGCTCGCGGTCAGCGCGGACGGGACGCGCGTGTACTGCGCGATCTTCGAATCGGGCAATTCCTCGACCGTGATCGCCGGCGGAGTTCTCTCAAACGTCACCGATCCGCCGAACGCCGTGAACGACGCGAACGGTCCGTGGGGCGGCGTCAACCCGCCGCCGAACGCGGGCGCAGCGTTCAGCCCGCCGATCGCGCCGGGCCTGCCCACGCCGCCGAAGGTCGCGCTGATCGTGCGCAAGGACGCGGGCGCCCAGTGGCGCGACGACAACGGCGGCAACTGGACGAACAAGGTTTCGGGCGCAAACGCCGCGGATTCCGGCCGGATTCCGGGCTGGGATCTCGCCGACCACGACGTGGCGATCGTGGACACCGCGACGAGCGCGGTCTCGTACGCGCGCGGCCTCATGAACATCTGCATGTCGCTGGCGGTGATGCCCAACGGCGACGTCACGGTCGTCGGCACGGAAGCGATCAACCAGATCCGATACGAGCCGGTCCTCAAGGGCAAGTTCGTGCGCGTCACCCTCGCACGCGTCACGAGCGCGGGCCTCGTCGCCGGGACGACGGACTTGAACACGCACCTCGATTATTCGTCGGGCACGGTGCCGCAGTCGTTGCGCGACCAATCGCTCGGCGATCCGCGCGCGATCGTGTGGAACGCGGCCGGGACGAAGGGCTACGTCGCCGGCATGGGCTCGAACAACGTCGCGGTGATCGACGTCGCGGGGGCGCGCGCGGGTCTCGCGCCGACGATCGAGGTCGCCGAGGGACCGACCGGACTCGTGCTCGACGAGTCGCGCTCGCGCCTGTACGTGCTCTCGAAATTCGCCGGGCGCCTGTCGGTCGTCTCCACGATCACCGAGAGCGTGGTGCAGAGCCTCTCGTTCCACGACGCGACGCCGACTGCGATCCGCGTGGGCAGCAAGCACCTCTACGACACGCGCAAGAACTCCGGGCTCGGCCAGGTCAGCTGCGGCTCGTGCCACGTCGACGCACGCCGCGACGGCCTCGCGTGGGACCTCGGCGATCCGACGGGTGCGATGGGACCCGTCGCGGGCAACAACCTCGGCGCCAGCGTCCCGGGTCTCGACACGGGCTTCCAGGACTTCCACCCGATGAAGGGGCCGATGACGACCCAGACTTTCCAGGACATCATCGGCAAGGAGCCGTTGCACTGGCGCGGCGACCGTCGCGGCCTCGAGGACTTCAACGGCGCGTTCCAGGCGCTGCAGGGCGACGACGCGCAGCTGACGGCAGCGGAGATGCAGGAGTTCGAGGACTTCCTCGCGACCATCACGTTCCCGCCCAACCCGTTCCGAAACTTCGACAACACGCTCCCCGCGAGCATGCCGCTGCCCGGCCAGTTCCGGACTGGACGTTTCGGCTCCGCGAATCAGCCGCTGCCGACCGGAAACGCGGTGCAGGGTCTGTCGGATTACCGCACTCAAGGTCTCGATGCCGGCGTGCGCTGCGTGAGCTGCCACGCGCTGCCGACGGGTGCGGGCACGGACCACCGACTCGTCGGGGCGACGTTGCAGCCCTTCCCGGTCGGGCCGAACGGCGAGCACCACCTCATGATGGTGTCGATCGACGGCTCGACGAACGTGAGCATCAAGGTCCCGCAACTGCGTGACGACTACGAGAAGACCGGCTTCCAGCTGAAGCAGCTCGTCAGCACGCGCGGCTTCGGGTACTTCCACGATGGCACGGTCGACACGCTGGCCCGCTTCGTCTCCGAGCCGGTCTTCAGCGTCGGGAGCGACCAGCAGGTCGCGAACCTCGTCGCGTTCGTCCTCGCGATCTCGGGATCGGACCTGCCGGCCGGCTCGACGAATCCCGCGCTGCTGCAGCCGCCCGGTCCGCCGTCGAAGGACACGCACGCGCTGGTCGGTCGTCAGTTGACTCTTGGAGCAGCGCCGACGCCGGCGCAGACGACCACGCTGACGCAGTTCACGGGTCAGGCGGATCCGAACCGCGTCGGGCTCGTCGCCAACGGTCGGGCGGGCGGGATCCTGCGCGGGTACATGTACCTCGGCGCGAACGCCTGGCAGAGCGATCGCGCGAGCTCGACGACGACCACGAACGCGCTGACGAACGGAGCCGCGCCGGGCAGCGAGATTACGTTCACTGTCGTGCCGCGCTTGTCCCAGACGCGAATCGGCATCGACCGCGACCTGGACGGTTGGTACGACCGCGACGAGATCGACCTCGGCGCCGATCCGACGAACGCCACCCGCTACCCCGGCGCCGCGGGCTACGCCTACTGCGCGGGCGACGGCACGGGCAGCGCGTGCCCGTGCGGCAACTCGAGTGCGGTCGGCGCCGACGAGGGCTGCCTGAACTCGCTCGGTCTCGGCGGCAAGCTGACCGCGGTCGGAGAGGCGTCGATCGCGTTCGACCAGTTGTCGCTCTTGGGATCGCGCATGCCGAACAGTTCAGCTCTCTACTTTCAGGGCACGACGACGACGAACGGAGACTTGGGCACGGTGTTCGGCGACGGCTTGCGCTGCGCGGCCGGGGCGATTGTCCGCCTGGCGACGAAGTCGAACGTCGGCGGACAGTCGGGGTATCCGGGCGCCGGCGATCCGTCGATCTCCGTGCGCGGCCAGGTGACGACCCCCGGGACGCAGACGTACCAAGTCTGGTACCGCAACGCGGCCGCCTTCTGCAGCGCGTCGACGTTCAACCTGACGAACGGTTGGCGGACGGTGTGGTCGCTGTGAGTCGCTCGAGTTGCTGCGCGGGCCGAACCGAAGGGACGTGACGCACTCGAAGCGCTCGTCGAACCGTACCGCAAGAAGTCGGGCTCCCCCTACGTCATCGTCGTGTACTCGGGCGGCCTCGATTCGTCGTACGGCGTGCACGACCGGAAGACCGCGTTGAAGATGAACTTGGTCGCGTTCACCTACGACTGGGGCATGGTGACCGATCTCACGCGCCGGAATCAGGCGCGAATCGGTGGCCAATTGGGCGTCGAGCACAGCGTGCGGTCGGCCGACATCCAGGCGAAACGCCGCTAGATCCCGAAGAACATCGAGGCCTGGCTGCGGAAGCCCAACATGGGCATGGTCACGCTGTTCACGGCCGGGGACAAGATGGCCGGGAGCGGATGGGACGAGCGAGACCGTTGGCCCGGAGCGGCGGCCTAGGCACCTGGTGGTGTCGCACGCACGGTCTGGTCCTGCGCGCCCAATCGAACGGAGCCCATCGGCCGGCAGATCGCTCGAGCCCGCTCGAGTCTTCAGCCCGTCCATTCGCGGCACGACGATCCAGGATTGCCCCAGCCAAATTCCCGCGCTCGGCATAGGTTTATGG
>JAYTBY010000312.1:0-8855 GCA_043736755.1 Planctomycetota bacterium
GCCTCTCGCGTTCAAGATCGCGGCGCTCTTCGGCCAGCCCATCGAGGCCATCTTCTCACTCGCTCCGAAGGAGCTCGACCGATGAGCGCACTCGCAGACACGTGTTGCTCGCCAGCTTCGTCCTGTTCGTGATCGGATAACTCGGCGCGCGCGTTTTGGATCGACAGCGCGAAGCCGGGCTCGAGCGCAGCCTTGGTCGCCGCGTTGACGCCCGTCCTGTTCATCGGGTTCGTGCGGATCATGTTCGTGCGGAGCGTGAGGTCGATCGACGA
Source organism: Planctomycetota bacterium (assembly GCA_043736755.1). GTDB lineage: Bacteria > Planctomycetota > UBA1135 > UBA1135 > JAEUHZ01. Next base: position 273 of record JAYTBY010000312.1, read on the forward strand.
ACTCGAGCCGCGCCTACAGTTGGAAGCGCTGGCGTTGCCGCTCCTCCCCTACTGGCTCGGGCTCGTGATCGCCCAGCGACGCGACACGTAGGGCGTCGCAGACGGTCACATCTCCTCTTCCCAGAGGCCCGGATAGACGCTCACGAAGCCGTCCGCATTCGTGACGAACGTGGCGGAGTACCCGAAGCGCGGCGACTCGTACGTATAGCGATCACCGCCCGTGCGCGCGTAGCGCTGCTCGACCCGCTCGAGCTTCCCATCCGGCACATCCAACCACGCGACCGGACACGCCGCGGACTGCCCGACGCGCAGGTCCAAAGCGCGCAGTTGCGGCAAGTTCGTCGCGGGCGTGAACCCGAAGTCGAGATGCGCGCAGCCTTCGACCTCGCGCACGCGACGCCCGTTCAAGGTCCACGCGCCGTCGGCCGAGCGTCGCACGTTCCAGTCGATCCGCGTCGCGCCGACCCAACCGCGGACCGTGCCTTCGCGCGTGATCCATCGGTCCTCACTGACGAGCTCGCACCCGATCTGTGCCGTGCCCAGCTCGTAGCGAAACACCGCGACGCCAGCGAGTCGCCAGCCGCCATCGACGCGCTCGAGCCGGAACGCGTCATGACCGGGGACTCCGAGTCGTCGCCAGAAGATCGAGCTCATGAGGATCGTGGACCTCAGCAGCTGGCCACGATCGAATCCGTCCTTGTTTTATCGGCCCGTTCGATGCGGCGCGCGAATCGCTGGAGCGCTAGAACCCCGCCGGGAACCCCTCGCCCAAGGCAGGAAATCCTAACGCTCGACGTTAGGATTTCCTGTCTCGACCGCACGCTGCCCAGTGGTCTTGATCGGTGTTCGGCTCCAAGGATCGGAGCCCTCCGAGTCGCCGCATCTCGTCCTCAGCCCACCGAACCCGAGTCGCCTCATGCTCGCCCTCCTCGCGCTGATCGCCCTCCTCGCGCCGCACTCCACCGCAGCGCACGCTCGTCCCTCGACGACGATGCAGGCCGTCCCCGAACCGGACGCGCAGGTCACACCGGGGACGTCGCGCGCGTGGGCCCTGCTCGGCAGTTCCGTTCTCTTCGAGCGCAACGGCGACCGACACGATCTCTTGGCCGGCGTCGAGCGCGCCTCTCCGAAGCTCGGCGGCATCAAGGCGATGCTCGAGGACGATTGGGACATCAAGACGAGGGATCACCTACTCCAGCAACTCGAGTGGTTGGAGCACCGCGGTCATCGCAGCGACTGGGAAAAGCACTTCCGCGACTACGGCGGCATGTCGGAGAAGGAAGTGGACGCGCGCGTCACGCGCATCGTCGAGGAATCGGACCGCATCAAGTGGAAGGCGCTGTGGAGGAATTCCTCACGCGCCGCGAAGCTGAAGGGCGGTGTGCTGGCCTGGGATCTCGGGCGCTATGTCGCGCTGTGTCGTTGGGGCCACGCGGCGGGCTACCTCACGCAAGAGGAAGCGTGGAAGCGGATGGACGTCGTCGTGAAGGACCTCCAGAAGGCGTACACGTCCTGGGAGGAATTCGGGACGGCGTATTGCATCGGATACGACTGCTGGCGGCCGGGGAAGGGCGAGGAGACAGAGAAAGCGTTCGAGCGATTGAAGACCTCCGACACGAGCCCGTGGAAGACGACGCCGTGGAAGCAGAAGCTCGTTTCGCTCGAGAAGGTGGAGAAGGTGGTGGAGAAGAAGAATAAGTAGGTCGAGGATCCGCGGCGGCGCAGTGCTCACGAGTCCAGACGCTCCGTCTACCCGTCGTCGACACCACCGAGCGACAGGAATTCGAAGTCAGGCTGAACACTCAGCCGGGAATGTGTCGGGGCCGTTCTTGGCACCGTACCCCGACTCTCTATCCAGCGAGAGCGATGACTGGCGTCAACGATGTCCGCCGCCAACGGATCGAAGTCGAGCGGCGAAGCACCCGGCCCTAGACGGCGGTCATTCGGTCCAGCCCACGACCTCGTCGATCGTCCCGCGCGACACGGCGTGGTATCGGCTCCGAGCGCTCCTGTAGATCGTCAGCGCGCGCTTCTTGCCGGCCTCCGTCTTCACCATCTCCCGATACAGCGGTTCGAGGAACTTCCTCCGGCCCACATCCGTCAAGAAGCGCTGTAGCGCGGCATCCCCCGCCGCATACCCGTGCTGGATCGCGAGCCGCAGCCAGACGCACAGGATCTCCGCGTTCCCCGACTCCGTCAGGTGGAACCGACGGTCCAGCTCGGCCATTGCGCGAGCATCCAACGCCGGGTTCGCGGCCTCCAGGAAATGCAGCCACTCCTGCGTGCTCCAACCGGCGGTTCCGAGCGCGTCGACGGATCGGGTCTTGATCCAACGAGCGAGTTCGACGTCGACGGACGCGAGCAGCGGCGAACGCGGATCCGGCGCGTCCGGCGGCATGCCCGGGCTGTAGAGCCAGCGGTCGACGTCGAGCCGGCCCGCGACCTCGGGCAGTTGCTCGTCGAGGCAGCGACGGAACTCGGCCGTCGTCACGCTCTGGAACGCGTGCTCGTCGAACCAGCGGCGCAGGAACATGTCGAAGCGCGCGCGGCCGACCACGGCTTCGATCGCTTGCAGGAACAGGGCGCCTTTCGTGTACGGGACCTCGCTGAAGCCGTCGTCGGGGTGGTGGCCCGCGAGGTCGAGGTGCAGCACTGTTTGCCACGATTCGAGATTGGTCATGTCGCGTTCGACGCTGGCCTTCGCGAGCTGCATCTCCATCACGGCGCGTTCAGGCCCGAAGACGCGCTCCATGATCCGGTTCTCGAAATAGACCGTGAAACCCTCGTTGAGCCAGAAGTCGCGCCAGGTCGCATTCGTCACGAGGTTGCCCGACCACGAGTGGGCCAATTCGTGCGCGACGAGCGAAACGAGCGACTTGTCGCCCGCGATCACCGTCGGTGTCGCGAAGGTGAGGCAGGGATTCTCCATCCCGCCGAACGGGAAGCTCGGCGGCAGCACGAGTACGTCGTAGCGGCCCCAGCGATACGCGCCGAACAGTTCTTCGGCGGCGCGGATCATCGACTCGGTGTCCTCGAACTCGGCGTGCGCGCGCTCGACCATCGCGGGCTCGGCCCAGATGCCGCAGCGCGCCGAGATGGGTGCGAACGCCAGGTCACCGCAGGCCAAAGCGATCAAGTACGACGGGATCGGATGCTGCATCCGGAAGCGGAAGGCGCCCTCGGAGTCCTCGCCGAGTTGCTCGGCGCTCATCAATGCCGTCAGGCCTTTCGGTGCGCGAATCCGCGCCGAATACGTCACGCGGACACCGGGCGAATCCTGCAGCGGGATCCACGTCCGCGTCAGCGTCGCCTGGCCCTGCGTGAAGAGGAATGGGGCCTTTCCACCGGCCGTTTGGCCCGGTTCGAGCCACTGCACGGCGTCGGCGTGGGCGGTCGTCGCGTACTCGACGCGCACGGATGCGTCCGTGGGAGCGAGGTGGATCGTCAGCGGTCCGCCGAGCCCGTCGTGCTCCGGCCCCAGCTCGAACCGGCGCGGCGAACCGTCGGCGCCCAGCACGCGCTCGATCGCGAGCCCTTGCGCGTCCAGGACGAGCGGCGCGAAGGGATCCAGGCGCTCGAGGTCGAGCCGCACCCCGCCGCGGATCGCGCGCGCTCGAAAATCGAGCTCCAGATCCAGGTCGACGTGCGTGACCCGCACCCGCTCGGGTTCGGCGTGACTGTGGGGATCCATCATCGGGCCCTCATGCGTACGAGTCGTGGAACAGGCCGCCACCGCGACAGACAGCAGGACAGAAAGACGGCTTGTGATCGCGGGGCTCTTCATCGAGGACCCGAGCGTCCTCTCCCACCCCGAGCCGCGCAAGCGCGCCGCCACCTGGAAAGTCCTTCTAACTTCGAGACGGAAGCCTCTTCCCTCTCGCATCGACCTCCGATCTTCCTTTCCATAGGTCTCCGCTCGTCGCCATGCCGCTGAGCTCCGTTCCCTGGAGTTTCTCGAAGAAGCTCGCCGTCTCCGGTGTCGCTCTCGCCGCCGCTTTGTCCGCGTGCGAATGGGCCCTGCGCGGAGTCGCCTTCGAGCATCCGCGCGGCGCGGACCGCCGTGTCGCCTGGAGCGAGTCGCGCGATGCCGAGCTGCGGCGCGCGGACGGGCTCTACCGGTTCGATCCCGTCTGTCTCTGGAGCCCACGGCCGGGCGCCGAGATCCCGTGGACGGACGGCGCGCGCATCAATCCGGACGGATTCCGTGGACCCCAGGTCGCGCTCGAGCGAACACCAGGCGTCCTGCGTATCGCGACGATCGGCGGCGCCGTGACCCTTGGTGTCGGAGTTCGTTGGGAAGACACGTACAGCGCGCGCCTAGTGCAGATCCTCGAGGAGCGCGGTGTCCGAGCCGAAGTGTTGTGCGCCGGCGTCGAAGAGCACTCGATTCAGCAAGCGCTCGAGCGCTGGCGACTCGTCATCCGTCATTGGCGGCCGCACGTCGTGATCTGCACGCACCTCGGATCTCGCAGCATGGCGCAGGCGCCGCAAGGCCGCACGGACGCGCAACGCATCGCCGAGATGCGCGTCATGCCGCGCGCGGACTCACGCGCGAGTTTGCGTGATTCGTCGAAACTGCTCCACGTCGCGAGTTGGCTGCGCGACATCGCTTCGGGCGTCTATTGGCAGGAACGCGATCTGGCGTTCACCGAGCGGCGATTGAGCACGGGCGTGAGTCAGTTGGACTGGCCCGGCCAACGACGCGTACCGTACGACGAGTACGTGAAGTACCTGGGCGAGTTCCTCGAGGAAGTGCGCGCGGACTCCGGCGTTCCCGTCCTCGTGTCCATCCCGCGCGCGACGACGACGGTCGATCCCGTCGCGAACGTCTATGCCGAGGGCGCGCTCACCGTCGCCAGCTGGTCGAAGACGCTCGTGATCGACGGCAACAACGCGTTCGCGCGCTCAGTAGCTGAAGAGAGCCCGTCGTCAGCCGAGCTGTTCCTCGACGAGTCGGTCCTCTCCGAGTGCGGTCACCTCGCTCTGGCTCAGGGCATCGTGGACGAGCTCCTAGCGCGCCGCACGAGCCCACGATGATCCTGGATACGCGAAGCCGTTGGACGAACCTCCGCGAGGGACTCGCGTCGATCGTCGTGCAACTCGTGCTGCTCGCAACGTTCCTCTGGACGCCGATCTCGCGCTACGACGAGGTGCACTACTCCGCGGCCGACCTCACGCAGGCCATGAGCTTGACCCGGATCCAGCCCGGACACCGCCCGGGCAATCAGCTCCAGTCCGACGCGGTCACGCAGATGCAACCGTGGCTCTTGTTCAATCGACAAGAACTCGCCGCGGGCCGTTTTCCGCTGTGGAACCCGCTGAACGCCGCCGGCGCGCCGCACTTCGCGAATTACCAGTCGGCGGTGCTCTCGCCGTTCTCGGTTCCCTTCTACGTCCTCGACTTCAAGCTCGCCCTGCTCGTCAGCGCGGCATTGAAGCTCCTCGTGCTCGGGTTCTTCACCTACCTCTTCCTGCGCGAGATCGGCCTGGGCTGGATCGCAGCGACACTGGGCGGCGTCGCGTTCCAGTTCGCGGGCCACAACACGCTGCTCCTCTATTTTCCGCACGTCGGCGCAATGTGCGCGTTGCCTGCAGGCATGTTCTTCGTGGAGCGCGCGCTGCGACGCACGAGCGAAGCTCTCTCCGCTGGACGTCGCGCGCAACTCGCCTGGCCGCTCGCCGGTCTCGTTGCAAGCCTGGTCGTGGGACTGCTCGCCGGGAATCCCGAACCGTTCTACTTCGCGTGTTGGGTGATCGGCGCTTGGATCGTCGTGCGCATCGCGGGTCTCTGGCGCGAGCACCGCTCGACAACGGCTGGGAACGAACTCGGGCGAACGACGCTCGAGATCGCCCTAGCCCTCGCTCTCGCGTTCGGCTTGGCCGCGTTCCAAGTGCTGCCATTCCTCGAGTACCTCGAGCAAAGCCGTGTGTTGGAGCAGCGCAGTCTGCGCCAAACTCCCCTGGCCCTCGATTGGTGGCCACTCCTCGCCTTCCCGGACGTCCTCGGCAATCCGTCGAGCATCTACCGGATCACCGATTCGATCCCGGCGCCCAACTACGAGCTCGTCAACATGAGCTACGCCGGCGCGTTCACGTTGCTGCTCGCGAGCTTGTGTCCATTCGTGGCTGGCCGCGGACGAGGTCGCTGGTTCTTCCCAGTGTTCGCGCTCGCGTGGTTCGTCTACGCCCACGACGTGTTCGGTGCCTACGACTGGCTGGTCCTGATCCCGACGCTCGACCTGGCGCCGATGAACCGCAGCCAGGGCGTCTGGAACTTCGCCCTCGCGTGCGCGGCGGCAGTGTCGCTCGACGCGCTCCTCCATCGCGACCGACCACGCGCGTGGTTCGCGGCCGGATGGTGGTTTGCCGCATCGACGACAGCGATGGTCATTGCGCTCGTCGGCGCAACGCGCCTCGTCGATTCGTTCCAGCACGTTCCGAGCCCATTCCACCGCTGGTTCCTGCGCGTCGTGCCGCCGCACGTCGAGGCGATGCTCCTCACGACGCTGGTCGGAGTCGCGGCCATCTCGATCCTGTTCGTGGTGCGTCAGCGCCATGTGCGCTTCGCTCTCGGATCCGCAGTCCTCGTCGTCGTCTTCGCGCAGACCGGTTGGTTGCTCGCGCGGTACAACCCCGTCAGCCCCGACGCGTTCGTGTTCCCGCGCACGGAAGCGATCACCGCGTTGAAGAAGGAGATCGGCGACGAGCGCGTGGCCATCCTGGGACGCGACGGACTGCCGCCCGACAGCAACATCGTCTACGGCATCTCTCAGCTCGCGAGCTACGACGGAATGTGGGTCCGGGACCTCGACTACCTCTATCGCGACCAATTCGGCGACGGTGACAACTGGCGCCCGATCCTGCGCGGATCGCACCGATCGCTCCGACTCTTCGGAACACGGTATGTCCTGGCCAAGTGGGATTGGAACTTCCTCGACAGCGGTCTGCGCGACTTCGGCAAGAACTTGTCGCTCGCGCCGCAACGCGTCGAACTGCTGCCCGGCGTTTCAGCGACGCAGACGTTTCAGTGCTACGGCGCCCAACTCGATTCCGTGATGGTCGTCCTCTCGACGCCGGCAGTCGTGCGCGACTGTGAACTGCGGATCCGACTCCAGGACACGGTGACGAACGAGATCCTCGTCGATCGAACGCTGAGCAGTCGCGAAGTAAAGGCCAGCGTCTACACGGGGAAGCACGTCGTTTTCCCTGGTGACTGGAACCTGGATCCCGCCGGACGTCCCGTGGTGGTCCGGTTCCCGGCGATCCCGGAGTCGGCCAACCGCAAGTTCCGCATCGTGCTGGAGTGCGCGAACGGGCTCCCGGGCGACACCATCTTCGCGTGGCACATGCCGGTCCTGGGCTACGGCCTCGGAGTTGCGCACCACGGTCGACGCGAGCTCCCCGGAGAGCTGCTTTTCGATTGGCGCTGCGGCGACGACCAGCGCTTCGAGCGCGTCCGAGCGATCGGCGATTTCACGCTGTTGCGCCTGCGCGAAAGAGCATCCCTGTACTTGACGCCGCACGAGTCGGTCGTCGCCAAGACGGACGACGACGCGTTCGAGCTCGTGAGGAGTTTCACTTTCGATCCGCGCCGCCTCGTCGTCCTCAGCCGTGGCGACGCGATCACGCAGGAAGCCGTCATCGAAGCGACTGAGGCTGCCCGTCGGCGCACCATCGTTCAGTTCTCGGACTCGGACTGGTGCTACCTCGTCAGCGAGGACGGACGACGGGTCGCGCACATCGACGACGAAGCGACGTTCCTCGCGAATCGATTCCGGTGGGATCAGATCCAGCGAGTCCCGGACACGGATCGCGCGAAGTACGAGTTCGTGCCGGACAGCGACCTCGACGGGAAACGCGCCGTGGGCCTGCGTCTCGCGCTTCAAGCCGGCGTCGGAGACAAGGAGCCAGAAGTCCTGGAGCAGACTCCGAGCCACGTGCGTCTGCGCGTCACTCGCCGTCTCCCGGGCTTCCTGGTCATCGCGAACACGTACGACCCTGGTTGGAAGGCCACGCTGTCGGGAGAGGACGTACCCGTCCTGCGCGCGAACTACGCGTTCCAAGCGATCGAGATCCCGCCGGGCACCTCCGAAGTCGAACTCCGCTACCTGCCGGACAGCCTCGTCCTCGGACTGTGGATCGGCGCCGGATCGATCGTGCTCGCGCTTGCCGCGTGCCTCTTCTCGCGCCGGAGCACACGGGTCAGGGCTTGAACCCGGGCCACGTCCCCCTCCCCACGACCGTTGACCGCGGTCTATGCTGGAGTGGAGAGGCGATTCTTCCGACAACGAAAGCGACCATGAGGGGCGACGAACAGCCAACAGCGACACGGGGAAGCCACCTCGACCAGCTCACGATGGTGCTGGACGAGTCTTGGCTTCCGATCCACACCATCTCGGTGCGTCACGCGCTGCGGTTGCTCGCGACCGGCGCCGCGCGCGGCATCGTCCCCGAATCGAACGAGACCCTCGACTTCATTTCGTGGATGGCACTCGAAGTGGGCATCGGCGAGGACGGCATTCGATCCGTGCGCAAGAACGTGCGCATACCCGAAGTGGTCGTCCTGACTCGCTATCGCGGCGT
>JAYTBY010000313.1:0-4012 GCA_043736755.1 Planctomycetota bacterium
TCCGGAGACGTTCTCACGATCACGAGTGCCGGCCCTGACGCGTCCTTCGACACGGACGACGACGTCAAGATCCAGGTCGACTTCACGCCCATCCGGCGCGAAGAGACGTTAGAGGAGCTCAAGACTCTGAACCAAGCGATTGGGCTCTACAATGGCCTGTATGGCGCGGACAAGCCGCTTCCTTCGGCGTGGAAGAAGTCACTCACGATGCTGGTCGATGCCGGATTTCTGCCGGACTACGACGTCTACTACTCGGATTCGTGGGGGAATGCGTACGTCGGCGAGCCCGACGGCAAGTCTCCGCTCGTGAAGGTGGCTTCGTCGTCGATCGCGAACACGACGAAGACCCACACCAAGTTGGACGACGGCGGGCCAAGCAAGGGCAAGTCGGGCAAGGGCGACTCCGGCCAGGGCAACGGCAGCTCGGGCGATTCGAAGAAGAGCAGCTGATCCGTTCCCGTCGCGCGGACTATCCTGTCTGCCGCATGGAACGTTGGTCGATCGATCTCGCGAAGGAGAACTTCAAGTTCTCGGCCGCGCACTTCCTCATCTTCCCCGACGGCAGCGCCGAACGCCTGCACGGTCACAACTACCGCGTGTTCGTGGAGATCGAGGCGCGCCTCTCCGTGCACGGGCTCGTCTTGGACTTCAAGATGGTGAAGCCCGTCGTGCGCGAACTCTGCGACGAGCTCGACGAGCATTGGTTGCTCCCCGGCGAGCATCCTGTACTGCGCTACGGTGAACGTGAGGACGGTTGCATCGAAGTCCGCTATCTAGAGCGCTACTACGCCGCGCCGCGCGAAGACGTGATCGTCCTTCCGATCAACAACACGAGTTCCGAGAACCTGGCCTCGTGGTTCGGCCGTGAATTGCTCCGGCGGCTCGCCGCGCGGTTCCCTGAAGTCGAAGTACTCGGTCTGCGCCTCGCGATCGAGGAGACGAGCGGTCAACGCGGCGTGTACCACTTCGAGCGCCCGTCCGGTCGCGACGCGACCGACGCGGAGTGAGACGAGGTCCAGGCTGCCGAGTTCGGGATCGCTCCACGATCGTGTCGGCTCTGCACGTCACCCCTTGGATCTGACCTGCGCCGGGTAGATCTGCACGGCCTCGAGCGCGTGGAGCCCAACCAGGATCGACGTCGCGCGCCACGCGTCGGACGAGGTGGTCGTGACGAAGAACGGCTCCGATCCGGCCCTCCACCGGATCGAAGCCGCTGCTTCGCGCGCTCGACGCCCTGGACGTCGCGGCGCTCCCCTCAGCCGCTCAGCGCGGCGTCATCACCCTCACCGACTCGGGCGCCTGCACGGTAGAGACCCGTGCGCTCGGCGTCCGGCGTTCCATCGCGGAGCCAGAACTCCCAGCGTCCTTCCATACGCCCGTTGGTCAGCGCGCCCTCGGCTTCACGCGTTCCATCGCGGTGCCAGCGCTCGGAACGACCCTCGGGGATCCCGTCGCGAACCTCGCTGCGCGATCGGAGTGCACCGCTGGCCCAGTAGGACGTTTGCGCTTCGGGCTCGCTGGCTCGTAGACCCTGGGTCGCGCCGACCACACCGAGGCCGAGCAGGCCCACCCCCAGGAGAATCGTGTTCCACTTCATGGCGTGCAGTCCGACGCTCCCGCGAAGAGAGTATTCCCTGCACGTTCCGCAATTCGAGCTTCGCGCCGTGCAGCGGCCAGGGTCTCTAGACGCGGGCGAAGGGCTGTGACGTCCTGAACCTGGACGGTACTCGCCGGGTAGCCAGCAATGCGAATGCGACCGCGCACGGACGACAGCTCGTGCCACGGATCCGAGTCGATCCCCGCGTTCACGAGATCGGCTACCGGCTCGACGAGCATCGCTGGGTGCAATCTCAGGATCTCGCGCAGGTCCAGCGGGGTGAGCGACTCGAGAATCGCCGCGTGAAATGAACTGGCGTGGGGCTCGAGGTCCGCCGCCTGCAGCAGCTCTTTGGGCGCGACCTGCTGACCGCCTCGCGCGATCGTCTGGACGCACAACGCGTGGAGCCCGGCGAGTCCGATGCGCGCTTCGATACGCTCCGCTACGAGGAAACCGATCCCGTAGAACGCTCGCCGCGCCGCCGGTTCGGCGCGTGCCGTGGAGAGTCCTGCGCGCACCACGAAGACGTCCAGCGGATCCACGCGAGCTTCGCCCTCGCCGACGATGCGCAAGCGCGCTTCGAGTCCGCGCGCGATGACCGTTCCGTTCGGCTCGCCCTCGAGCCAGAGGTCGACTTCGATGGGCAGTCCGCCCAAGGCCGCGGCCGCCGTCGCCAATCGTCCCGACCGCAGTCGCCGAGCTGCATCGGGCACGACGCGCGCCGCGACGACGTCGCACAGCCCTTCTTCGATCGTCCCCGGGAGAGCGTCCCACTCCGGAGCCAAGCTGGCGTGAACGAGTTCGTGCGCCAACGTGCGCTCGAGGTGATCGGCTGCATCGCGGAGATGGATGCGCCGCACGCCCTCGGCCCAGAAGCCGTCCGTGTCGCTGTAGGTCGAAGCGCGCAGGATGTAGAGCGTGGGCGTCTCCTGCACCCAGACCTCGAGAGGCTCGATGCTCGCTCCCGGCAATTCGGCGAGGACGAGCGGAGCGAGCGCGTCGAATGCACGCGCAACTTGCTCCGCGCGCGCGCTCGTCGCGGCGCGCACTGTGCCGAGGCGGGCGGTGGCGAACTCGGCCGGCGGTCGCGCGAGGCACGCGGGAAAGGCCAGGGAGACGGCCGCCAGGGCGAGGGCGCGCGCCGTCCGCCCCGCGAATCGGGGGCGTTCCATCGCGAGATGACCTCAGGGAAAACTACCCCGAAGCGCGCGCCCCGGTCGTGCCGTTCAGTTCGTGGTCAGCACGCGCGTCCGGCCGACCACTCCGCGTTCGGGATCGATCGTGAACATCTCGACGACCTGCGGCGGTCCGCCGTTGCGCGCCACGGGCCGGTACCGCTCGAGGGCCTCCGTCGGAGCGCGCTCAGCGAGCCGCGCGCGCGCCACAGCGAGACCTTCCACGGCGGCCGTCGCCGTGGTCGAGTCCGCGCCACTTGCGGCGTGGATGGAACTCGCGCGCAGATCGAGGCCGTAGCTCGTGTCGCCCGCGGCGGAGACCACGATCATGTGGAATTCCTGGCTGTAGACCGTGAACGAGCCGCGTTCCGTGCCGCTGCTCGAATCGAAGACGCCCACGAACTCGTCGAGCAACGGGTCGTACAGCCACAGGTCGAGGTTCGCGCAATCACAGAAGGCTTCCAGCTCGAACTCGACCACGATCGGTCCCGCCGCAACGAACGCGAAGCCGTCTTGCGGATCGAACGGGTCGTCGCGCACGTTCCCCGCGATCCCGAAGTGCTCGCCGGGGTGCAGGAACCCGAAGTCGTCCGCGCCGAACGCATCGTCGTTGGGCTCGGACTCGGAGTAGACCGGGTGCGAGTCCGTCACCGCGATCTCGGCCGATCCATGACAAGCGGCGGACAGGGCCAACGCGAAGCAGGAGACGTGACGCGGGTGGGGGCGGGGGCTCATGTGGGGGGCTCCGGAGCGAGGTCCTCGGCACATCGCAAGGGGCGTGCCTGCACCCTGTGCGGCGCGGAACGATTCGGCGTCCCACGGCGAGGTCAGGTCGGGGATGCGTCTGTCCTGCTCGGCGGACTCGCGACGAGCCCGGACCAGTCGCGCGCGCACGGACGGGCTGGCCTCCAATCCGTGTGAGTTCGGTTCGCGCGTGGTTGCTCCAGGCTCGCCCTACAGCGGCGCCGAACTGCCTCTCGCACCGGACCTTGCGCGTCGCTTCGCGGCCTCGTTCCGAGCCGGCCCGGCAGCCGGGCTCGAAGTCGCGCACGCCTTGTCGAGCGGCGCGGGCTTGGGCGACGTGCGCATGTGTGGTTTCGGATCCACCCGTACTGCGTTGGCTTGCCTCCGGCGCGCGCGCGAGCCCGAGCTCGTCTCCTTGGTGGCGCGCGGCGCCGAACCGCGTGGCTCCGGGGCGATGTAGAACCCGCGCTCGAGGCCTTGTGTGGAGTCTCGGAAC
>JAYTBY010000314.1:0-4009 GCA_043736755.1 Planctomycetota bacterium
AAGTTGAACACCGAGATGCTCGTGGTTTCGAAGCGGGCCCCCGTGATCACGTCCACCGTGGACGACACGGGCAGATCGACCATGCCGTACCACGCAAAGATGTCGATCTCGCCGCGGTAGTCGATGTCCAGGTTCGACGCGGTGATCGGATGGTCCTCGTCGGCGAACACCGCGCTCCAAGGCTCGCCGAATCCCGCTTCGTAGCTGGATTGGTCACCGAAGTTGCTGAAAGTGTCCTGGTTGAAGTCTCGGTCGACCTGATCGTCGAAAAGCCCGACCTTGACGTACCCCTCGTGGTCATCCCACTGAAGGAAGGGAAACTGCAGGTCGAAGGCGCCCTGTTGGCTCTCTTCGTCGATGTCCTTCCAGATGCGCTGGAAGTTGCCCAAGTTGAAGTTCGCAGCCGGCGTGTACGGCACCCAAATCGCTGGGTCAATGGAGGGCGGCACGAAGGGTGGAAAGCCCGGATTGAGCGACGGTGCGAGCCACTGGGCGCCGAACTGACGCTTGTCGGGCTGATACAGCTCGGCGTAGCTTTTCGACACAGTCCAATGGAATGTGGGCTCCAGGAAGCGAAACGGGCCCAACGAGAACTCGCCCATCGACACCAGGCTGCGTCCGCCGAGTTGCAAGCTGGACGTCTCGCGCTCGGTGTACTCCAGCGTTTCGGTGCGCAGGTACGGGGCCGCCTGCCGTGAGTTCTGCGAGTTACCAGGGTCCAGCAGGTCTCGCGGCGAGTACCCCGGGAAGTAGTACTCCTTGCCGCGCGTGTCCGTTGCCAATGTGGCTTTGTCATCGGTCGTGCGCGAGTACAAGAATGTCGCGGCGACAGCGTGGTTGTCGGACTCGACACCAAAGGTGGTGAGCCCACCCCACTGAACGGACTGCTCGGACTGGGTGACGTCGAACAGCGACGTCTTGAAGTCACCTTCCTGTGGAGTCCCAGGACTGGGCGCGCCCTGACTGTATTGCGGTGTGAGTCCTTCGCCTGGGTTGTCGACCCAGTACGAGTTGTCGACCCCGTTATCGAAGAATGAGCTGTCTTTCTCGTAGAAGAAGCTCGCGAAACCGCCGATGCGGACGTCGTCTGAAAGTTGGTGCTTGCCGCCGGCGGCGAGCGACCACTTGTAGTCGATGGGCGCGTCCTCTGTGATGGTGCCTACCGCGCTATCCCAGCTCTGGCCCAGGTTGTCGTATTGGATCTCGCGGCTACCGCTCTCGCGCCCCCACGCTCCCACGCCGCCGCCTTCGTAAGTCAGGAAGTCGCTGCGGCCGGAAACCTGCGAATTGACGCTCGTTTGCGCGGTGAACGAGAGCGTCGTCTCGTCGGGAACGCCCTTGAGCCGCACATCGACGGCTCCGCCCGACGCATCGCCTTGTTGATCCGGTGTGAAGGTCTTCGAGACCTGGATGCTCTCGATGACCGCTGACGGAAACTGATCGAGCTGGACCGCGCGCTTGTCCTCGTCAGCGCTGGGCAAGCGCACACCGTTCAACTGCGAGCTGACATAGCGGTCGGGTAGACCGCGGATCACGGCGAACTTTCCGTCCTGTACGGACGCACCCGAGACGAGCTTGAGCGCGCTGGCCGCGTCGCTCGCGCCGGCGCGGCTCATCAGGTCAGATCCGATGGAGTCGAGGAGTGCCGGGCTCTCGAGTTTCAGCGACAGAAGCGCGGCTTCGGTGCCCGCGCCGAACTGGAGCACGTCCTCGACGACGAACTCTTCCATCTCGGTGAACTCACCGGCGAGGTAGACGTCGACGTCGGTGAGCTGACCTGCGGTGACGACGACGTCGGCGCGGACTTGGCGCGCATAGCCGTCCTTCGTGAAGACGAGCGTGTAGCGGCCGGGCGCCATCCCGTCGAGGACGTACTGACCTTGGTCGCTCGACTGGACCTGGCGACCGGTTTCGACGGCGAGGACGGTCGCTCTGTTGAGCGGCACGTCGAAGTCCTTGTCGAAGACGACGCCGCGGATGGATCCCGCTCCACCGTCTTCTGCTCGCGCTCGCGCCACGGTGACGAGCGCCCCGAAGAGGACCCAACACAACGGTCTCCACAGCGCGAGGACCGGTCCGAAGACAGGCGCGCTGGAACCGCGACGGGGCGCGGCGCCGGGGATGGACCGAACGCGCGAGTGCAAGACAGTTCCTCGTGGCGTCCGGTAGAGGGGGGGAACGGCGGTGGAGTCGGACGGCCGAAGGACCGGGAGGGTAGGTGGGTTGTGCGAGGATCCCGTGAACGCTGGGTGGGAGCTTCGTGAAGACGCGGTGAGGCGCAGGCGCGAGCGGCCCGTGCCGAGGGCGTCTCGCGCTCGGCCCCGTGCAAAGTCCTGAACAAGGAGCCGTGGCTACCTCTTCCCTCGCGTCGGTTCCGCTCCGCCCTGAGCCTTCAGTTTCGAGCCATTCCTTCCGATCCTGACCCGTGCCGTTCCGCCCTCGTTCCCTCGCGCTGGCGATACTCGGCGCGGTTGCCGCAGCCGGCCTCGGGACCGCTGCGGGCCCACGACCGACCGTGATCCCGTCCGAGATCACCGTTCCCGCCCCCGGCGTCCTCTGGTCCGACCTGGCCGGTTTCCCCTGTCGCTACCAAGGGGTCCGGGTCCGATTCACGATCCAGTTCCACGGCCGACTCGCCCGCTGGTCGCCTGGACCGACCCGATTCGGCCCGGGCGCGTTCGCCGCGGTCTCGGCCTGGGCCGACGAGCAGTACCCCTGGTTCGAGAACGAGTTCGAGAACCCGGCCGCGCGCGTCTTCCTGCGCCGAGGGACCGAGCTGGAGCGCACGTTCGCGAGTGCGACCACGCACCAGCGCTTCGAGGTCGAGGGCTACGTGCGCGAAGTCTGGCTCGACCGACCGTGGATCGAGCTCGTCGCTGCGACACCGCTCGAGGATGCGATCGGCGAGGCCACCGTCTTCCACGCTGCGCGCGCGCTCGAGCTCATGGAGGAGGGCACGTTCGTTCTGGCAGACGAGGCCCTGCAGCAGGCGCTTCAGCAAGACTCACTGCCGCCGCACGCTCGCGAGGAGCTGGGGCGACTGCGCGAGATCTGCACGAGTGAGATCGCGGATCCGAAGCCGCCGCCGATCCGGCCGCGCGACAAAATGAAGAATTCCTGAACTCGGCGCGTTCGCGATGCGCGCGGTTCGGCCTCTTCGAATTGACGGATCCCCGATCCGCCTCCCCGTCCCTCGAAACCTCCGACCCTACGAGGTTGCCATGCTCCGCCACTCCCTGCTGCTCGCGCTGTCCGCCGTCCCGCTCGCTGGTGAACGATCCTCGTTCCGTCTCGTTCCCGTCGACAGCGGCTGCATGAACGTGATCCAGCACGAGCCCTTGCTCGTCTACGAAGTGACGGGCAGCACGCTCATCGGACCCGTTGACCTGCACTTGGTCGTGTACTCGGACGGGGCCGTGCGCATCGCCGACGTTGCGGACACGAACGCGCCGCTGGCCGATCGCGGCCTGGTCGATCCCGAGGCCGTTTCGGACCTGATGCTCGATCTCGAACGCTATGGCGGCACGCTCGAATGCGACGCCACGATTCAGGCCACGGACGTGGCGTTGCACACGCTCACGATGTTGAAGGCTGGAACCGACCCGCGCGGACACACGTACTCCTGGTGGGTCCCCGAGGGCGCCAGCGGCGCAATCGAAGCTCGCATCGAGCTGTTCATCGCCGAGGTCTTCCCGAGGTTCTGAGGGCAACCGCCGCGGCTTTCCCCCGCGGTTTCGGAACCGGGAACGAGACCGGCCGCGAGGCATCGCACCTCGCGGCCGGAACTATTCGAGGAGGGGGTCGCGGCGAGCAGACCGTGTCGGACCGTTTCACGAACCGCCGAACCGGGCGCGTAGATCGCGAGGCACAGCGAACTTCCGCGCTCCGCGATGGGAGTGGATGCGCCGAGGCCCGTCGTCCGTAAGATCCGGCCGCACCATGCTGGCCGACCTCGCACTCGAAAATCTGGCACTCTTCGACCGCGCCGCGCTCGAACTCGGATCGGGAC
>JAYTBY010000315.1:0-8834 GCA_043736755.1 Planctomycetota bacterium
GTGGCCACGAGACCGTGTCCGTGCCGAGCCGCGAGTACGAGAGCGCGTTGCGCGCCGCGCCGGATTCGTTCGTCCCGAGCGAGCCGGCCGGCGACGCGCAGGCGCACCTCTACTACACGAGCGGCACGACGGGTCGACCGAAGGGCGTGATCCTGACGCATCGCAACGTCGTGACCCACGCGCTCGGGACGATCGCCGAGTTGCAGCTCAGCGAACGCGACACGTGGGGCCACATCGCTCCGCTCTTCCACCTCGCGGATGCGTGGGCGACGTTCGCGATCACATGGGTCGGTGGGCGTCACGCGTGGTTGGAGCGGTTCGAGGCACGCGCCGCGCTCGAGCTCATGGAGCGCGAAGGCGTCACGATCACCAACCTGATCCCGACCATGCTGAACCTCATGGTCGCGGACTCGAGCTCGAGCGCGCGGGATTGGAGTCGGATGCGCGCGATCCTCTCCGGCGGCGCGCCCATCGCTCCCGAGGTCGTTCGCCGCATCGTCGAGACGTTCCGCTGCGAGTACGTCCAGACGTATGGAATGACTGAAACGAGCCCATATTTGACGCTTTCGCTGCTCAAGGAGCACCTGCGCGCGCTGCCCAAGGACGAGCAGATGCGCTACCGCGCGAAGACGGGCCGCGCGTTCGCGACGATCGACCTCCGCGTCGTCGGTGAGGACGGCCGCGACGTCCTACCCGACGAGCGCAGCGTGGGGGAGATCCGCGTGCGCGGCGAGACCGTGACGCCGGGTTACTGGAATCGACCCGATGCGACGGCCGCGGCGTTCGAGGACGGGTGGCTGAAGACCGGCGACCTCGCGGTGATCGATCGCGAAGGCTACGTGACGATCGTCGATCGCCTGAAGGACATGATCATCACCGGGGGCGAGAAGGTGTATTCGACGGAGGTCGAACATGTGCTCTACGCGCATCCCGCCGTGCTCGAGGCGGCGGTGTTCGGCGTGCCCGATCCCGTGTGGGGCGAGAGCGTGCGCGCGGCGGTGGTGCTGCGCGTCGGATCGGACGCCAGCTCGATCGAGTTGATCGAATACTGCCGTGCGCGGTTGGCGCACTACAAGGCGCCGAAGGTGTTGGAGTTCCTCGTGGCGCTGCCACGAACGGGGAGCGGAAAGATCGCGAAGCGCTTGTTGCGACGGCCGGAATCTCACACCGACTCACCCAAATCGGCGTCCGTGTGATTTTTTTATCACACACGTATCCGCGTGAGTGTGGGTCATTCTAGGAAGATGCAACGTGGTGCATTGAATCGAGCCCACCGGATTGCGAGCGTCCCCGTGACCTCCTGATCGACAACGTGCCTCGCCCGCTCGGTTCTCGAGCACCCGCCTCCCGCGTGGAGGCATGTGCCGCGAGCTTCTCGCTCTCGTCGAACGTCTCCCGCGCGTCGGGTCTCGTTCCACGACTCGAATCCGTGCTAGCGGCTCGGCACGACGCTCGGGAGCCGTTCTGCCACTTCCCCCGGCCACGCCCCCGATTGGCAACCCGATGAGCACCATGGCACCCGCGGCACTTCCTGTCCGAATCCTCTTCGCTCTGACTGGCATCACCGCGTTCGCGAGCGGTGTGCGCGCTCAGTCCTGTGACGCTCCGACTTCGGTCGTTTGCCCTGGCGGGGGCACGCCGACTTGTACCCAGGGCACTCTGGGGTCCACGACGGGCGGCGACAGTTTCGGCTGTCCGCTGGACCCGGGTTTCGACGCGACGTGGATCTCGTCGGACGGTGGCGCCATCGACCATTTGCGCGTGCCCAAGTACAAGGCGCTCCCGGGTGTCTGCTCCGACTTGGTGCGGATGGACATTCGCATCCGGGCGATCGCACGGGCCGTGATTCGACTCGAGAACACGGATAACAAGCCCCGGGTTTTCGACTCCTCGATCACGATCACCGTTTTGACCTCCCCGATCGGCCTCGTGGGTTGGCCGGCGCCGATCCCGCTCAATCTGCCGATCAGCCAGTCGAACATGATCTCGGTCACGGCGTTCGACCAAGCCATGGGGGCGCAGCCGGACTTCCTCGGGACATCGGCCATCACGATCAATGTTGGGCCCAGCGGCCCGTTGACCCGCGACGAGTGCTTCACGGTGACGGACCCCGCGTTGCTGGCGCAGTTCCGTGATCTCACTCTCCAAACGACGGACGACTTCGTGGTGTTCACGCATCAATCGTCGGACTTCTTCACGCAGAGCGGCGGCGCACAAGTTGCGTCGATCGTCGACACCGACGCGGCGATCCGCATCGACGTCACCTACACGACCTGCGAGTGCCAAACGGCCGCGGTCGATGACGTCGGGCGCGTGTGCGTCGGCGAGAGCACCTCCGTCGCGGTTCTCGCCAACGACTCGACGACTTGCGGTGCCCTCGTTCCCGCCACGCTCGCGTTCGTCACTCCGCCCCCGGCTGGATTCTCGCTGAGCGGCTCGAACGTGCTCTTCAACGCGAGCGGTGTCCCGTCCGGCGTGTACGTCGCCACCTACCGCATCTGCAACAACCAGGCGAGTCCGTGTTGCGACGAGGGCACCGTCACGATCACCGTCTGCGAGACGGTTGCGGTCGACGACGCCGCGCGTGTGTGCGCGGGTTCGTCCGTGACGATCCCCGTGCTGGCGAACGACTCCACGACCTGTGGGACCTTGGTGCCCGCCACCTTGGCTTTCGTGGGCACGCCGCCGGCGGGCTTCACGATCTCCGGCAGCAACGTCGTCTACACGAACTCGGGCACGCCGAATTCTGGGACGGTCACGGCGACGTATCGCGTCTGCAACAGCCTCGCGATCCCGTGCTGCGACACGGCGACAATCACGGTCTCGATCTGCAACGTGAACGCGGTCGACGACGCGGCGCGCGTGTGCGCGGGCTCGTCGGTCACGATCCCGGTCCTCTCGAACGACAGCACGAACTGCGGTGCGTTGGTGCCGAGCACCTTGGCTTTCGTGGGCACGCCGCCGGCGGGCTTCACGATCTCCGGTAGCAACGTCGTCTACACGAACTCCGGCACGCCGAGTTCGGGGACGGTCACGGCGACCTACCGCGTCTGCAACAACGAGACGCCGGCTTGCTGCGACAACGGCACGATCACCGTCACGATCTGCAGTGTGAACGCGGTCGACGACACGGCGGCGCGCGTGTGTGCGGGCTCGTCGGTGACGATCCCGGTCCTCGCGAACGACACCACGAACTGCGGGAGCCTGGTACCGAGCACCTTGGCCTTCGTGGGGACGCCGCCGACGGGCTTCACGATCTCCGGCAGCAACGTCGTCTACACGAACTCCGGCACGCCGAGTTCGGGGACGGTCACGGCGACGTACCGCGTCTGCAACAACGAGACGCCGGCCTGCTGCGACACCGCGATCGTCACGGTCACGATCTGTAGCGTGAACGCGGTCGACGACACGGCGCGTGTCTGCGCGGGTTCGTCGGTGACGATCCCGGTCCTCGCGAACGACACCACGAACTGCGGGAGCCTCGTGCCGAGCACGTTGGCGTTCGTGGGCACGCCGCCGGCGGGCTTCACGATCTCCGGCAGCAACGTCGTCTACACGAACTCCGGCACGCCGAGTTCCGGAACGGTCACGGCGACCTACCGCGTCTGTAACAACGAGACGCCGGCTTGCTGCGACAACGGCACGATCACGGTGACGATCTGCAGCGTAGATGCGGTCGACGAAGAGGTCCAAGCGTGCGCTGGGACCACGGTGACGATCCCGGTGCTCGCGAACGACACGACGAATTGCGGGATCCTCGTGCCGAGCACCTTGACCTTCGTGGGCACGCCGCCGGCGGGGTTCACGATCTCAGGGGGGAACATCGTCTACACGAACACGGGTACGCCGAGTTCGGGGACCGTCTCGGCGACCTACCGCATCTGCAACAACGAGAGCCCGGCGTGCTGTGACACGGGCGTCGTCCGAGTGACGCTCTGCACGGTGAATGCCGTCGACGATCCGATCACGATCTGCTGCGGCGACGTGGGCAGCGTGAACGTGCTCACGAACGATGCGTCGTCGTGCGGCCGGCTCCTGTGCAGCGACGTCGAGTTCCTGCGCCCGCTGCCGCCCGGCTTCACGGCCAGTGGGTGCATCGCGACCTACGACTCGAGCGTCGGCGATTGCCCGCCCTCGGTGACCGTGCGCTATCGCCTGCGCGGCGGAACAGGCCTCGTGTGTCTAGACGAGGCCAACGTCGTCATCACGATCCGGTCCAAGCCGATCGCGGTCGACGATCGGATCGAACTCCTACCCACGACGACGTTCCCCTTGGACATCGACGTCCTGGCGAACGATTCACCCGGCGCGGGCTGCACGTTCCCGACCTGCGTCGGCTGCGATACGGCCACGCCGCTCGATCCCTGCGCGCTCGAGATCACCACGTTCCCGAGTGCGGGCATGGTCGAAATCCTCGACGATTGCCGTGTCCGGTACACGCCGGGTGCGAACTTCTCGACGGGTGATCGGTTCTGTTACCGCGTCACGAACTCGTGCGGTTGCACGGCCACAGCCTGCGTGACGATCGCGTCCTGCCGCGAAGTCGATCGATCGACCTGCGCGAGCCTCTTGCTGTTCCCCGAGTACGACAATCGCGAGGCGGCGATGACGCTGTTCACGATCACGTACGGGTGTTGCACGATCACCGACGCCTCTCTGTGGGTCGAAGTGCGCTTCATCGATTCGTTGACGTGCAACGAGTCCGACTTCTCCTTCCCGCTCACGCCATGTGACACCGTTTCGTTCCTCACGAGCACGGTGAATCCCAACTCGACGCGCGGTTACGCCTACGCGTTCGTGAAGCGCTTGGGCGGCGGCGAGGGTGGCACGCCGATCGTGCACAACAAGTTGATCGGGCAGGCCATGATCATCAACAGCCTCGAGAACGTCGACTATTCGATGAACGCCGTGGCGTTCATCGGTCTGGGGCCCGAGCTCTCCGACAACGACGACGACGGCGACGGGATCCGCGACCTGAACGGACCGTTCTCCGCTCTGCCCGAGTACGAGCAGGCACCGGACGAACTCCTCATCCCGCGCTTCCTGGCGCAGGATCCGCCCGGCCCGAACCCGGGTTTCCGCAGCGATCTCATCCTGCTCGCACTCACCGGCGGCCAGGCCTTCACCACGACCGTCGAGTTCGCCGTCTACAACGACAGCGAGGACGTGACATCGCAACAGGCCTCGTTCTACTGCTGGGACAAGCGTCCGCTGGTCCAGTGGGCACCCGGGACGTTGGCCAGCAGTCTCTCGTTCCAGGGTGACGATCCCGACGAGATCCTCGGTATCCCGAACCAGATGGCCGGGTGGTTGCGCGTTCAGGGCAAGATCGCCTCGTCGGGGTTGGAGGTCATCCAGGATCCCGCGATCTACGCCGTGCTCATCGAGCGGTACCAGTCGATGAGCGTGGCCGACCTGCCGTTCGAGAAGTGCTCGCAGGCGAACGGCGATCTCTTGCCCACCTCACCGCTCGGTGACGGTCCCAACCCGGTGAGCGGCGACGGGCAGTAGTCGGACGCGCCCAAGAGTTCGAATGCCGCGGGCGTGGACCGATGTCGACGCCCGCGGCTCATTCTGAATCCGGCGACGCGCTGAACCCGGGAACGCGGCGGTCTCAGAGCGTGTGAAGAATTCACACGCGACGCGCCGCGGAAGCGGCGCCACTCGTTTCTGCGAGGCCGTAGGATCGATTTCTTCCCGGCCTCATAGCGCGGACTGATGCCCGCAACCCGGAGCTATCTGCGCGCGGCGCGAGGAATCCCGGAAGTAGTAGCTCAGGGAATCACGGTCAATTTGCAGTAGTCGAGAGTCAGGCGGCGCGGCTGGAGACCGACGCCCTGCAGCCAGAACGATGCGCCGATCGTCGAACTCGGCAACGCGAAGTCGGCGAGGAGCAGGCCGTTCGCATCCGACGTCCCGAGAGTCGCGACGACCGAGATCGCCGTGCGCGGTATCCAAGACGAGCCGATCGCGCCCCAGAATGTCGGCGCGCTCGACCCCTGCGTGCCGATGATCAGCACGACAGTTGCATTGGGGGTCGTCGTGACTTCGACGCACAGAGTCGCCCCCACGCGCGGAGTTCCGTGGACGAGCAAGTCCCCGGCGCCCAGCTCGAAGTAGTCGATGCGCCCGTCGCTCGCGGGTGTTGTGTTGTGCGCCGACTTGGACCCCACGGCGAGGTGTCGACCGTCCGCCGACAAGGCGATGCGCTGAACAGATCCGGGGAGGTTCGCCGTCCGCGTCGTCGCGCCGTCTTCCGAGACCACGACGACTTCCGGCGTCGAGCCGCCTTGATCGCCGAGCAGCCCGAACGCCGCGACGCGACCATTACGACTCAAGCGGACATCGGCGACCGAGTTCGCCCAACCCTCCGCGGAGCCCAGCACTCGATTCCAGACGACTTGCGCGGAGCCGCTGGCGATCGAAGCCGCGACGTCGACGACTTGGCCGTTCGCGATGCCCGGTGCGAGCAAGTTCGTCCAGGCGATTCCGAGTCGCGAGCCATCGCGCGACAACGCGACCGCGTCGCACGCACTCGTCGAAGGCACCGCGACTGAGAAGGCCTGTGACCATGCGCCAGCAGCGTTGCGCCGGAAACAGCGGACTTCGCCCGGTAGTCCGAAAGCGAAGGTCGCGCCGTCGGCCGAGAATCCGTGCAGACGTCCTGCGCTCGCCATGAACCAGGTCTGGAAGCGCAAGGTTCCGGTGGTCGTGTCGAAGACGGAAGCGCACGTGCCCGAGGCCAGGTAGAGCGCGGAACCAGAAGCCGAAATCGCGCCGGTCATGACGGGCCCGTACAGGTTCGCGCTCCACGCATGGAGCACCGAGCCCGTCACCGCGTCGAGGACGCGCACCTCCGTGGCGCCGGCGGTCCCCGGAACCGTGACGATGACCTTGTCACCCGCGTCGGGGATGAGCACTTGGAAGTACGCCGGCGTGCTCGCCTGCGGCGTCGAAGTCCAGGTCCAGGCCGGACCGGAGCCCGCTGACGTGAACGCGCGGACTGCGACGCGCTGACCTCCGGTGATGGACTCCGTGCGCGCGACCGCGTGCAGCGATCGCGACTCGCACGAAGCGACAGCGAAGTAGTACGTGCTGTTTTGATCCTGGACCTGCCAGACGGGGCTGGCGGTGGAACCCGTCGAGCCCTCGGCGAACAGCCGCGACGTGAGGACACCGGCTTCGAGTGCAGTGAAGACCTCCGTGCCCTCGTTCCCGAGCGTGACGGTTCGACCGATCCAGTTCTCGTATCCGCTGACATGCGTCCAGCGCGGGGCCAATGTGTCCGACTGCACTGCGTGTGCGAGTCCCGCCAATGTCGCCCACCCAAGTGCGACCCGGAAAAAGATGCTCTTCAAGATGCTCTCCTATCCGGGTATGCCGACCCGGATCTGACCAGCCCGGAGTTCATGGCCCCCAGGACTTGGCAGGCATCGTCGGTCCTCGAGCCCGATCTGTGGGCAAAGAACAGGAAATCGCATTCGAAGTCAGGGGCGGGTCCCGACCTGTGGCTGCGGTCACGGGAAGCGTTCGAGCAGGGGCGGCGGTGGGTCAGCCGGCGTGGGACTTGGCGGGTTCCGCGCGCCACCAGTCGGTGCTCGCGACTTCGGCGATCCCCGTCGCGTACGTGCGCGGCTTCCAATCGAGTTCGTCCACCGCGTTGCTGATGTCGTGCTCGTGGTGGAGGTTGAAGTAGGCGCTCGCGCGGCGATCCTCGGTCACGTCCGTGAAGAGTCCCTTCACGAGGATCGCTCGATCGGCCCACTTCTTCGAGATGTTGCGCCGCTTCACGCCGCCTTTCGCGGCACGAATCGTGAGATCGAGGAACTCGTTGTAGGGGATCCCCGTCGGCCCCGCGAGTTCGTAGCAGCAGTCGACGCCGCGGTCGAAGTGGAAGAAGCGCAGCACCGCGTCGACGACGTCTTCGACGTGCACCGGGTTGATCTTCGAGAGCCCGTCGTGCGGCACCCAGATCGATCCACCGCGTTGCGCGCACTTGCGCAGCAGTGGTGCGGTGTGCCGGTGGTCACCGATTCCATAGACGAGTGTCGGCCGAAAGCTGGCCCACGGAATGCCCGAGCCGCGGATCAACTTCTCCTGCACGCGCTTCGAATCGCGGTAGTAGCTGTAGACGGGCGCGCCGATCACGGCGGAGCTGACCACCCAGATCTGGAAGCTCGAGTGCGCACCGCGCCGACCCTCCGTGAGTAGTGCATCCGTCCCCTGGATGTTGATCGCGCGCATCTCGGCTTCGCCTAGGTGATCGTGTGCGCTGGCGACGTGGATGAGCAACTCGATGCCGGTCAGGAAGCCGTGCAGTGACGCGGGGTCCTTGAGGTCACCCGTATGGATGCGCACCTGTGCGCCGGGGGGCGCTTGGAACGCGCTCTCGCGACCGGGCCGGACGAGGACGGTGATCTCGTGGCCGACACGGTGCAGCGCGTCGACCAAGTAACGGCCGATGAATCCTGTGGCTCCAGTGACGGCGATCTTCATGGCATTCGAGCGCGGAAGGATACAGGGACCACGCGCCACGCGTCAGAGTCCGTGAGCATTCACGGAGGACCACGCCGCGGAGCGGCGCCCTGAAGTCGGAAGAGGCCGGAGGATCGCTGGCTCCACAGCCTCTCAGCGCACGTCGGACAGACCCTGCAGTTCGAGGCCCAACCGATCGGCGGCGGCCGTGAATCCGCCGGGCAACTCCTCCAAGAAGCGCGCCAGTGCCGCGCGATGCGCCCGAGCCGTGGGTCGAAGTTCCGCGGGCAGTTCCTCCACGCCCGCGGGCTCCGCTGCCCATCGGAGCACGTCGACGCAGTACCCCGAGAGAGCCGCAC